>JBDTPR010000019.1:0-24740 GCA_039932635.1 Candidatus Solibacter sp. | reverse complement strand
CAGGCCGGTGGCAATTCCCACCTTGTACATCCACTGCAGCGCAATGCCGTCCTGCGAATCGAAGCCCTTGGTCTCCGCCATTTTGCCATCGGGACCGGGGACGTTGTACAGGCGGCCGTCGGTCAAAACGCCATCGACGTCCATGAGGAGCAGACGGATTTTGGAGGCTTTTTGTGCGATATCCGGGTTCAAAGATTTCTCCTGAAAGGATGTGGGGCGCGGAGGCGCCCCACTGAGGGTTAAACAGTGTAAGTGCCGGCGGAGACGTTGCCGCCCTTGCCTGTCCAGTTGGTGTGGAAGAACTTGCCGCGGGGCTGATCCACGCGCTCGTACGTGTGGGCGCCGAAATAATCGCGCTGCGCCTGCAGAAGATTGGCAGGCAGGCGTTCACTGCGATAGCCGTCGAAGAAGGCGATCGCGGTCATGAAGGCGGGCACCGGCACTCCGGCTTCCACCGCCTTGGCCACCACACGGCGCCAGGAGGGCTGGCAGCGCGTGATCACCTCGGTAAAGTAGGAATCCAGCAGCAGGTTGCTGAGTTCCGGTTTGGTCTGGAACGCGGCCTTAATCTTCCCGAGGAAAGCGCTGCGGATGATGCAGCCGGCGCGCCACATCATGGCGATTTCACCGTAGTGCAGGTCCCACTTGTATTCCTTCGCGGCTTCGCGGAGCAGCATGAAGCCCTGCGCATAGCTAACAATCTTGGAGGCGAGCAGCGCCTGCCGGATGTCGTCGACAATAGCTTTCTTATCGCCTTCAATCTTGACGGTGGGGCCGGTCAGGATCTTGCTGGCCTCCACCCGATCTTCCTTCATGGCGCTGAGGCAGCGTGCGTACACAGCTTCGCCGATCAGCGTGACGGGAATGCCGAGATCGAGCGAGGAAACGCTGGTCCACTTGCCCGTGCCCTTCTGGCCGGCAGTGTCGAGGATCTTGTCCACCACCTGCTCGCCGGTCTCGGGATCTTTGTAGCCCAGGATGTCGCGCGTGATTTCGATGAGGTAGCTATCGAGCTCGCCTTTGTTCCACTCGGTGAGAATTCCGTGCATCTCGTCATTGCTGAGACCGAGACCGCTCTTCATGAGCTGGTAGGCTTCGCAGATGAGCTGCATGTCGCCGTACTCGATGCCGTTGTGGACCATCTTGACGAAATGTCCGGCGCCATCGCGGCCCACCCATTCGCAGCAAGCTTCGCCTTCGGGAGTTTTGGCACAGATCGCCTGGAAAATGTCCTTGACAAGGGGCCACGCGGCGACGCTGCCGCCGGGCATCATGGAGGGGCCGAAACGCGCGCCTTCCTCACCGCCGGAGACTCCCGTGCCGACGAAGAGGAGGCCTTTGCTTTCCAAGTAGTTGGTGCGGCGTATGGTATCGGGGAAATGGGAGTTCCCGCCGTCGATGATCAGATCGCCGGGCTCGAGGTAAGGCAGGAGAGTTTCGATGAATTCGTCCACGGGCTTGCCGGCTTTGACCATGAGCATGATCTTGCGCGGGCGCTTGAGGAGCTTCACCATTTCTTCGAGAGAATGCGCGCCCAGGATGGTGGTGCGGCCCTTGGCTGCGTCGTTCAGGAACTCGTCGACTTTGGCGGTCGTACGATTGTAGGCGACCACGGTGTACCCGTGGTCATTCATGTTCATGATGAGGTTCTGGCCCATGACTGCCAGACCGATTAAGGCGATGTCTGCTGTTTGTTCCATGATCTGCTCCAAATCGTTGGGGCACGCCGCCGGTTGCGTTTCGACCGTTCTCGGAGAGGTCCGGCGCGCCAGCCGGAAATTAGGGAAAAAGCCCAGCTATTCCAGATGCCATTCTCCCTTATAACATGTGGCGGGCGGCCCTTGTAGCGCGCGGTTCCGCGCACGGGTCTGTTCAGGACGATAGCGGCCGATTGGCCGCCCATGGACGCGGATAAGAAAGAGATGGTGGTGGACTGGCCGCGACCCCAATCCTACGTTTGCTTCTCAGCGGCCATCAGGTTAGCCAGCATTCTGCCGTGGGCTCCTCCAGGCAAGATCAGGAGTTTGGCATTACTGCCCAAAATCCGCTGCGTCTCCAGCACGTCGAAAAGGGCCGCGGCGACCTCGGGCTCCCTTGCAATCTCCTGGAACGCATGCCCCAGGGTAGCGGGGCGGATCGCGGCGGCTTTGGCGAATTCGATGGCGGCTTCGCGTTCGGCGGAACTGGTGATCACGCTCACCTGATTGGAGCCCGTCTGGCGGATCGCCGAAGTCACCTGGCGCAGTCGATTGACCACCTTCTCCTCGATCTGATGAATCATGCCAACATCGCGGAAGTGCACTTTGCGGATGTAGACGCTGCCGAGCTGGTAGCCCCAGGCCTGCGATTTGTTCGAGACCTCGGCGCGCACCGTCTGGCTCATGTTATGCCGCGTTTCCAGCATCTCGGCGAGCTTCATGTTGCTGAGGCATCGCACCGTGGCGTTAGAGACGTTGGCGCGCAGCGAGCCGCGCGGATCGGTGTTCTTGAAAAGGTAAGAGACGGGGTCGGAGATCCACATCTCGTACCAGATGCCGATGCCCATGGGCGCCCCCTCTTCGGAATTGACGGGCTGGCTGCGCAGGTATTCCTGGTCCAGGCGCATGTCGAGCACGTAGCAGTTGCCCAGCAGGTTGATGATGAAGGCGGAGGGCCCCAGTTTCGCCGGCAGGAAATGCAGGCCCGGCTCGTCGATCACGGCGACCACTTTGCCGAACAACATGTAAACCCGGCAGGAGCGTTCCTGCACCACGGCGTAGAGTCCGAAAATGCGGCAGAGGCCGAGCAGCACGGGTTCGGCGATGAAGGCGCCGACGAAGGCGAACAGCGCGGCGGAAAGCAGTCCTATCATGGGTAATTGGTCGCTCATTTGCCTGTCTCCATGTAAATCTGCTGCGCCTTGTCGTAAAGGGCCAGACGCACGTTGCGCAGATACGCGTTCAGTATGCCGGGACCGGTGCGGTGCAGCGACCCCAACTCTTCGGCCAGGGATTTGACGGGCTCCACCTCGGCCTGCGCCCGCAAGGTTTCGATTTCGACGGCGCGCCGCGACTGCACCACGCGCTGGTCGGCGGCTGCCTGAGCGAGCGAAATGTCGCTCGACACCTGATTGTGCGCGGTATTGATGGCGGCGAGCGCGGATTCCACCTCGGGCGGCGGATCGATGCCAGTGATCAGGGAGGCGTCGAGGATGACGCCGTACCGGGCCGGGGCGGTGCGGCACTCATTGTCCATATACTCGTTGAGGTCGCGAAGGTTCTTGCGGAGGTCGTTGATGGAGATGCCGGTCATCTCGCTGCCTGCTAGCGGAATTTGGGCCGCTGCCAGGGCGGAAGTGCCGGGAAGTTCGCTCTTGGCCTCGAAGCTCGCGATGCGCTGGCGCAAAACGGAGACAAAGTAGGCCACCACGTGGACGAACGGCCGCTTGATGCCGAAAATAAAGGCGTAGAGGTTGGCTTCGCTGACCCGGTAGCGGATCTGGCCGGTGAGTCCGGTATTAAGCTGGTCTTTGGTGACGGCTTCCAGGCGCGTGCCATTGTCGTTGGCCGAGGAGTTCTCGGGGTCCATGGCCATATTGACGGTCATTGTGGCGATCGAGACCTTGTGGATCCGCTCCCAGGGCATTTTGAAGTAGGGTCCGCCGGGAGGAATGACGCGGACCTGAGGGTAGGAATAGCGCGGCCGCTCTTCGGGCCGCAGCGCTTCGGAAATGGGATCTTCGAGGGTGGTCTTTGCGCCGGGGACGCGCACCGCGCGTCCGAAGCTGGTTTTCACTGCGCGTTCATTCTGATCGACGGTGTAAACACCCATCAGGACGATGCGTAGAAGGAACCATGACAGCAATCCCAGGGCAACTCCAGCTATGATTTGCATAGGTTAGCTCAGGCTAAGTATAGCGGCCGGACGTCACGGCGGGGTTACGGCGGGGTTACGGGCTGTCGGGGCTTCCCTGCGATACGCCTGGCTGTCGCGTCGCGCCCCCCGTCTAAGCAATCTCAAGGTCGACGGCCGTGAACTCCTGCCGCGCGGCGTGTCGAATGTGGATCACATCGACCTGCTTCTGCTTCTCCAAAATCCGGTAGATTATGCGATATACATGCGGCTTGCCGCCATAAAGCAAGTGTCTGAGCTGGCGAGCTTCGGGGGTAACGGGACAGCGGCGCGGGTTGCTACCCAAGGAGCGGATGGCGTCGGTAAGTCCTTGATACTAAGCGAGTGCAGCCGCGGCCGAATCAGCACCAATCCACAAGTAGATGTGACCGAGGTCCCGCTCTGCACGGGGCATGATCTTAACGCGATATGCCATGAGAGGCTTCGAACTCGGCGAAGAACTCCTCCGCGTCGCGTCCCTGCCGTTGTCTCGACTCGGCCATCCCCTGCCGGATCCCTTCGCGGGCATCGGCACGCGCCGCGATATCGAGCAGCCTTTGATACGCCGCGGCATCTTGGACGACGGCCGCAGCCTTGCCTTTTACGGTCAATACCACCGGCCGCTTGCTTTTCTTGAGCTGCCTCATAAAATCCCCCGAGCGGCGTCTAAACGTCGTGAGCGATTGAATGTCCTTGGTGATGTCCAGCATTTGTTCTGACCTCATTTAAGCACCTTTTGAGATGCCTGGCGGGGCGGCGTCTCTCACCTCGGCGGCTGATCCGGCACTTACGCCGCACTCTACAATAAAAGCATCTTGCTGCGCCGCGTCCTCCAGACTATCGAGCGTCACCGCATGTTCGCCCGGGGCGATCGCGTGGGCGTCGCGGTCTCCGGCGGGGCGGATTCCGTTTGTTTGCTGCACGTGATGGTTGAGTTGGCCCGCCAGTGGGAGCTGGCATTGCACGTACTGCACGTGAACCATAACTTACGCGGCGCCGAGTCGTTCGGCGATGCCGAGTTCGTGCGCGAGTTGGCCTGCAGGTTGGACTTGGGTTTTGAGTTGCAGGAACTCGAGTTGGGGCGGGCAGGGAATCTGGAAGAGCAGGCGCGGGATTGGCGGTACGCGTTCTTCCGCGAGTGGATGGCCCGGACGGGTGCTCAGCGCGTTGCCCTCGGCCATACCCGCTCCGACCAGGCGGAGACGGTGCTCTTCCGTTTGCTGCGCGGAACCGGCGCGACGGGACTGGCGGCGATCCGTCCGGTAACCAGCGAGGGGGTCGTCCGGCCGCTGATCGACGCCGACCGGGCGCAGGTGGAAAGTTATCTGAAGGACAGTGGGATTCCATGGAGGGAGGATTCCACGAACGCCGCCCGCGACTTCGCCCGCAACCGGATTCGCCACGACCTCCTGCCGCAACTGAAGCGCGACTGGAATCCGGCGCTGACCGAGTCGTTGGCGCGCACCGCCGACATTTCGCTCGCCGAGGAGGAGTACTGGCAAGGCGAAATCGGCCGCCTCGCGGACCGGCTTTTCCGGCGCGACCGCGCCGCTGTCCTGGTCTCCGCCGCCGCGCTTTCGGCCCTTCCCTTGGCGGCGGCCCGCCGACTGGTACGGTACGCGGTGGAACTGGCTGCGGGAGATACCCGGGGACTCGGCTTCGACCACGTGGCGCGGGTGCTCTCACTGGCGGCCCGCGCGCGCGGTAGCGGACGGGTGCAACTCCCTGGCCTGGAAGTAGTTCGGTCGTTCGACGAAATGCGCTTCGGATTTCACGCCGAAACCGGGCTATTTACTTTGTATGTGAGCGTACCGGGCCTCGCTCGTATCCCTGGAACCAATTTATGCATTTCCCTGGAAATGATTGAAAAACCGGAAACTAACACCTCCCCGGATCGCGTATATAATAGTCAGATGGGATGTATTGACTGGAATCGGCTGTCCGGTCCTCTGAAGTTGCGGAATTGGCAGCCGGGAGACCAGTATCATCCCGTGGGGGTCCCCGCCGCGATTAAGATCAAAACGCTCTTTCAGCAGGCACGTATTCCTGTCTGGGAGCGAACGCAGTGGCCGGTCCTGACGGATGCGGAATCGATTATCTGGACCCGCCGGTTTGGCGCCGCAACAGCGGTGGCGGCCGGAGCGGGCAGTGCAAAGATTCTGGCCGTGAGTGAAGTGGAATTCCGGTGAATTAGCCGATGACAACAGTATTGGAATCGCAATTACACCGGGCGGCGTCTATTGTAATAGTGCCGATAGTTGTAATGACCGGTACGGAGGTTTCGTGAACTCGAACGTAAAGACATTAATTTTCTGGGTGGTCCTGATCTGCGTGGCGGTGCTGCTGTTTGCGGTTGTCCGCACGGGTCAGGGGATCAAAGAAGATCAGATCAGCTTCACCCAGTTCATGGAAAAGGTGAAGGCTGGTGAGATCAAGGAGGTGACCATCGCGGACCGGGATGTCCACGGCACCTACCAGAATCCGCAACTCGGGTTCAAGACCCAGATTCCCACCAACTACCCGAAGGTGTTCGAACTCCTGGACGAAAAGAAGGTAAACACCAAGATCGAGCCCACTTCATCGGGCGGCTGGGTTTCGATCCTGCTGAACGCTTCGCCGTTCATTGTGCTGCTGGCGTTCTGGATCTTCATGATGCGCCAGATGCAGAGCGGCGGCAACAAGGCTTTGAGCTTCGGCAAGAGCCGTGCGCGCCTGCACTCCACGCAACAGAAGAAGGTGACGTTCAAGGATGTCGCCGGCGTCGAAGAAGCCAAGGAAGAGCTGCAGGAGATCATCGAGTTCCTGCGCGAACCTCAGAAATTCCAGAAACTGGGCGGCCGCATTCCCAAGGGCGTGCTGCTCATCGGACCTCCCGGCACCGGCAAGACGTTGCTGGCGCGCGCCATCGCGGGCGAGGCGAGCGTGCCGTTCTTCTCGATCTCCGGTTCGGACTTCGTGGAGATGTTTGTCGGCGTGGGCGCGAGCCGCGTGCGCGATCTCTTCGAACAGGGCAAGAAGAATGCGCCCTGCATCATCTTTATCGACGAAATCGATGCCGTGGGACGTCATCGCGGCGCCGGCCTCGGCGGCGGACACGATGAGCGCGAACAGACCTTGAATCAACTGCTGGTGGAAATGGACGGCTTCGAATCCAACGAAGGCGTGATCCTGGTGGCAGCGACCAACCGTCCCGACGTGCTCGACCCGGCATTGCTGCGGCCCGGCCGTTTCGACCGCCGCGTAGTGGTGGGGCGTCCCGACGTCCAGGGCCGCGAGGCTATCCTGCGCGTCCACACCAAGAAGATTCCGCTGGGCGACAACGTCGATCTGAGCGTGCTGGCCCGTGGGACACCCGGCCTGGCCGGCGCGGACTTGGCGAATCTGGTGAACGAATCCGCCCTTAATGCGGCGCGACAGAATCGCAAGGTCGTTACGATGCTGGATTTCGAGCTCGCCAAGGACAAGATCCTGATGGGCGCGGAACGCAAGAGCATGGTGATGAGCGACGCCGAGAAGCGCAATACGGCGTACCACGAAGCCGGCCACGCGCTGGTGGCTGTCTGCCTGCCGAATGCCGACCCGCTGCATAAGGTGACGATCATCCCGCGCGGCATGGCTCTCGGCGTGACGATGCAGTTGCCGATCGACGACAAGCACTCGTACGACAAGGAATATCTGCAGGCGCAACTCGCGATTCTGATGGCGGGGCGCATTGCCGAAGAGAAGTACATGCACCACATGACCACGGGTGCGGGCAACGATATCGAGCGCGCCACCGATCTGGCCCGCAAGATGGTCTGCGAGTGGGGAATGAGCGAAATGGGGCCAATGAGCTACGGCAAGAAGGAAGAGCAGATCTTCCTGGGCCGTGAAATCGCCCAGCACCGCGATTACTCGGAAGACACGGCGATCCGCATCGATGAGCAGGTGAAGAAGTTCATCCAGGGCGGCTACGATACGGCGGAAGCGATCATCGATCAGCACTCCGAAGCCTTGGTCGCGATCGCCGAAATGCTGCTGGTCCGCGAGATTCTGGATGGCAGCGAAGTCACCCAGTTGATCAAAGGCCAGACCCTGGCGCCGCAGGCTCCGCGGGAGACCCCCGGCGGCGGCGTGCAGCAGGTGATCCGCCCCGATGCGGGTCGGCGCGTGCCCGGGCTCAACGAAGGTTCCCAGCCTGCGTGATTCCTGCTTTCCCTGTCTACTTGTTTGATATAGACGGCACTCTGCTGGACTCCGCCCACGATATTTGCGGCGCGGTCCAGCAGGTGCTGGATGTAACTCCTTCCCGTCCCGTCACCTTCGATTACCTTAAGAGCTACATCGGCAGGCATCTGTTCGATCTGTTTGCCGACGTCATTCCAGATCCCTCCCAAGAGAAGATGGATGCCATGCTGCTGCAGTATCGCAGCCTGTATCTGGCGCGCGGGCACTCGGCGACGAAGCTGTATCCCGGCGTGGCGGAAGGGCTCGCCATACTCGGCGGACGCAAGGGCACCGCAACGACAAAGGGCAGTCCCACAACGCGCGCCATCCTGGAGCAGTTCGGCCTGATCCAGCATTTCGACCACGTGCAAGGGACCGATGGCTTCCCGTGCAAGCCTGCTCCGGATGTCATATTTACGGCGCTGGCGGCGATGGGCGCTTCACCCTCGGAATGCCTGTTCGTGGGCGATTCGTCAGCGGATATGGAAGCTGGCAAGCGCGCGGGCGTGAAGACCTGCGCGGTTGCATACGGCTACGGGAAGCGCGAGGATCTGGAAAAGTTCTCGCCCGATTATTGGATCGACGACCTGCGGGAATTGAGCGCGGCCGTAGCAGCAAGCGCCTAGCGGAACTCGCTTTTCCCACCCCCGTTCCGCCTCTTACCCTTCCCAATCAGAGCCGCGAGAAGCCCAATCAGAGCCGCGAGAAGCCCAATCAGAGCCGCGAGAAGCCCAATCAGAGCCGCGACCGTGAGGGAGCGTTGCTTTCCTACGCGCCCTTACCAAGTGTCCGATATCCGGGAACCCCTGCCGCAACCTCGGCAGGCAGCACTCTCCAGCAATCCAAAACGGCGATACACGATTTAAACGCGCAGGCGGGCAGCCCTGAAAATTCAGCCCACGGCGTAGTAATGACGACGGCGCCCGATTGCGCGATGCATTCTTCCGCGCTGGCCGCGAACGTCACGTCGCCCTTGAGCGATCTCTGCGCATTAGGCATCGCCGCGGGATCGTAGACCACGACCTTTTGGCCGGCATCGAGCAGCGCCTGCGCAATAGCCACCCCCTGCGATTCTTCAATCACTTCGGTATTGGGCTTGTACGAAAGTCCCAGCACCCCGGCGGTGCCGCCATCAACCAGGTGCGACATCACCAACTGCGCCAGGCGCGGGACCTGCCGCTTATTCAGCGCGTCAGTGGCTTCGGCGAGCAGGGCGGGTGCGCCATTATCGCGCGCCAGCGCCGAGAAGGCGATGTTGTCGCGCGGGAAGCACGGCCCCCCGTAGCCGAGCGCGCCCTTGAGGTACTTCTGCCCGATGCGCGTGTCGCAGCCGATAGCAGCCGTGACGACGTCGGAATCCGCGCCGGGCAGGGTCTCGCAAATCTGCGCCAGCATATTGGCGTAGGAGATCTTGGTGGTGACGAAGGTGTTGACGGAAAGCTTGGTGAGCTCGGCGTTAACGTAATTCATGCGCCGGATTTTGGGTTCGCTTTCGCAGACGCCGGTGTACAGCTCTTCCAAAATCCCGCCGGAGCGATCGTCGGATTCACCGATCAAAATCATGTCGGGCTTCAACATGTCGCGCACGACGCTGCCGAGCGCGATGAACTCGGGGTTGTAGCAAAGGCCGAAATCCTCGGGGCAGCGCTTGCCCGAGTGCTCCAGCAGGGCGGGCAGAAGTTCGCCGCCCGCGCAGCCCGGCATCACGGTGCTCGAGAGCACAACCAGGTGCCACGAGTTCTTCTTGCGCAGCGCGGCGCCGATTTTCTCGGCCGCCTTAAGCACGTACTTCATCGAGAACCGGCCATCGGGACCGGACGGTGTGGGCACGATGATGAACGTCAGGTCGGTCGCGAGAATCGCCTCCTCGTAGCTTTCCGTAGCGGAGAGGCGTTCCCGGTTGGCGGCGATCATCTCCGCGAGTCCCGGCTCGTTCACGGGCGGGCGGCCTTCATTGACGGCCTTGACGAATTCCGGATTGATGTCCACACCCACCACGGTGTGACCCTTGTGGGCCATGACAGCCGACATTGGCGCGCCCAGTTTACCCAGGCCGATAATCGATAGCTTCATTTGCGTGCTTTTATTCCTGTCGAACGATTGGCATGCGCCAGCCGGTGCCGAAGGCGCGCGAAGTCACCTTGAGAACCGGGGCTGCCTGTTTTCTCTTAAATTCGGCGATGCGAACCAAGCGTAACACCCGGCGCACAGTCTGTTCATCATAGCCAAGCGCGATAATCTCGTCGGCGCTGTGGCACTGTTCCACGTGCAATTCCAGGATCTCATCCAGCAGTTCGTAAGGCGGCAGGCTGTCCTGATCGGTCTGATCCGGCCGCAGTTCCGCCGAAGGCGGCTTGGTGATGGTGGATTCCGGAATTCCGGGGCCGCGCTGATTGCGCCAGCGGCAGACGCGATAAACCATCATTTTCGGCAGGTCGGCAATCACCGCCAGGCCGCCGTTCATGTCGCCGTAGAGCGTGCAGTAGCCCACCGACATCTCGCTCTTATTGCCGGTAGTAAGCAGCAGCGACCCGAATTTATTGGACAGCGCCATCAGTAGATTGCCGCGGATCCGCGATTGGATATTCTCTTCCGTCACGTCCGGTCTGAGGCCCGTGAAGGCGTCGGCGAGCACCCCATCATAAGTTCCCATGATGCCGGAGATCGGCAGCAGCATGGTCTGAATGCCAATATTCTTGGCGAGTTCCACGGAATCGTCGATGCTGCCCTGGCTCGAATACTTCGAGGGCATCATCACGCCCAGCACGTTTTCAGGACCCATGGCGTCGGCTGCAATCGCAGCGGTAAGCGCCGAATCGATGCCGCCGGAGAGTCCCAACAGCACTTTCTTGAAGCGCGTCTTGCGGGCGTAATCGCGCACCCCAAGCACCAGCGCATTCCAGATTTCGGCCTCAGCCTGGAAATCGTCGGTGGCGATGGTACCGCCTCCACTCAGGATATCGACAAACAGTACGTCCTCTTCGAACCCTTTGGCGCGCGCGAAGAGCTTGCCCTGCGCATCGAAGGCGGCGCTGCGGCCGTCGAAAATCAAGTCGTCGTTAGCGCCCACCTGGTTCACGATGACGACCGGGAGGCCGTATTTCTCCGCCATATGGCCCAGCATTTCCTCGCGCAGCGTCTGTTTGCCGGCGTTGAAGGGCGAGGCGGAGAGGTTCAGAATCGCTTGCGCACCGGCATTGGCGAGAGCTTCAATCGGGTCCTGGTGATAGCGGCGGCGTTTCCAGAAATCGCGGTCATTCCAGACGTCTTCGCAGATGCTGATGCCGATCCGCACGCCGTTCAATTCCAGGATCTGGACGCCCTGGTAGGGCTCGAAATACCGGTCCTCGTCGAACACGTCGTAGGTCGGCAGCAGGGACTTGTGGAAGGCCTGCCCGACTTCGCCATCGTGCAGTAACACGGCGCTGTTATACAGCGGGCGGCCGGTGTCGGACGGGTTCGGGGTGGCCACGCCGACGAGCAGCGGCGGCGCGCCCTTGAGTTCACTCGCAATGTAAGCCAGTTTCTCGCAGCCGCGCCGGACGAAGCCCTGATTCATCAGCAGGTCGCGCGGCAGGTAGCCCATCAGGGCGAGTTCCGGCGTCGCCATGAGGTCGGCGCCCTTGGCCTGCGCGGAGCGCGCCGCCTTGATAATCAGCGCGGAGTTCCCTTCGAGGTCGCCTGCGGTTGGGTTGATTTGAAGAAGCGCTAAACGCAAACCTTAGTGTATCAACAAGTGCCTTTTGTTTGCTGTTGATATAGTGAGGGCGTGGCCCCGGTTTCCACCCAATTGCCGCTGGTTTCAGTCGTAACGCCTTCCTTCAATATGGCGCGTTACCTGCCGGAAACGTTAGACAGCATTCTCACCCAGGATTATCCGCGGATCGAAGTCATCGTGGTGGACGCCTGCTCCACCGACGAGACTCCGCGGATCCTCACGGCGTATGGCGAGCGCATACGCGTAATCAGCGGTAAGGACAAGGGCCCGTCCGACGCCGCACATCGCGGCTTCGCCCAGGCCCGCGGAGAGATCTTCGCGTGGTTGAATGCCGACGATACCTTCCTGCCGGGCGCGGTGCGTACGGCGGCGGAGTGGCTGACCGCCCACCCCGCCACCGACGTCGTCTACGGCGAAGGCTGGTGGATCGACGACCATGGCGCCGTGATCTCGCGCTATCCCACCCTGCCCTGGGACCCCAAGGTGCTCGAGCGCGATTGCTTCATCTGCCAACCGGCGGCGTTCCTGCGCGCGTCGTCCTACCGGCGCTGTCCTCTGGATCCGGATATCAACCGGTCGTTCGATTACGACCTGTGGATTCGCATGGCGAAGCTCGGGTACACCTTCGACGCCATCCCGGAGTATCTGGCGAATTCGCGCATGCATACCGGCGCGAAGACCATTTACGAGCGCGACCTGGTGTTCCAGGCCTCCATGGATTTGCTGCAACGGCACTATGGCTATGTGCCGCTGCCGTGGATCTTCGGGTACGCCAGTTGGCGCCGCGACGGGCGCGATCAGTTCTTCGAGCCTTTGCGCCCCACCCTGCGGAGTTACCTTGGAGCCCTGCCGCTAGGCATGAAAATCAACAAGTCCCGTCGAGGCCAGTTCCTGGGAGAGTGGTTACGAGCCCCTCTCCGAAAACTGCTCCAGTAGCAGCCTGTGGGGCAGGCTGGCAGCCTGCGGCGGGTTGTCAACCCGCCTAAGCTTTCGTCAACCTCACCCCCACCCGAATATCACAGCCGTACCAGTTCTTGTAACCCTCGGACATCAATGGGAATATGGAAAGACAAGGAGCGAACTTGCCAGATCCACCGAGGGATAGGGGCTCGCCCAGTGCTTCGTCCGGCCGCGAACAGCCGTTCCCGAACCAAAAAATAGCCCACTTCGTCATCCTGGAGAAACTCGGCGACGGGGGCATGGGGATCGTCTTCAAAGCCCGGGACACACGCCTGGACCGCCCTGTCGCGCTCAAGATCCTTCGCCCGGAATCGGTGGCCAACCCGCTGCAGAAGCAGCGGTTCATCCAGGAAGCCAAATCGGCCTCGGCGCTCAATCACCCCAACATCATCCACATCTACGACATCGGGTTGGACAACGGCATCGACTACATTGCCATGGAGTTCGTGCCCGGCGCACCGTTGAACCGCGTGCTCGCCAACAAGCGCCTCGCCTGGCCGGACACCCTTCGCTACGCGGTGCAGGTGGCGGACGCATTGGACGCTGCCCACACCGCGGGCATCCTGCACCGCGACCTCAAACCCGGCAACATCATCATCACCGACCGCGATCACGCCAAGGTGCTGGATTTCGGTCTCGCCAAACTGCTGGGCGAGGATGACGCGCCAGAGAACGACCTCGATCCGGAACTCGACGCGACACGCACCAGTGCGGGACTTCGGACCGGCGCAGGCATCGCCGTCGGAACCCCCACCTACATGTCGCCCGAGCAGGCAATGGGGCGCAAGCTCGACCCGCGGTCGGACATCTTCTCCTTCGGCATCATGCTCTACGAGATGGTCACGGGCGAGCTTCCCTTCCGCGGAGACGCCAACGCGGCAGTGATGGCTTCCATCTTGCGTGACGAACCGGTACCGCCCGCGCGGTTGGCGCCCGATCTGCCCGCAGAGTTCGAACGCATCATCCTGCGCTCTCTGCGCAAGAATCCGGAAAAACGCTTCCAGACCATGCGCGATATCAAACTGGCGCTGGAAGACATCCTGGAAAATCGCGCATCGCTCACCGCCCAGCCTGTAGCTCTGCCAGCGTCCGGACGGGGAACGACGTGGCGCTGGGTGGCCGCAGTCGGTCTACTGATGGCGCTCGGCGCAATCATCTGGCGGCCCAAAGCGGCGACCCCGGCGAGCGAGCCCAAGCTGGTCAGGCTGACCAGCGATTCCGGCCTGAGCACCGACCCGGCGATCTCCGCCGATGGGAAGCTCCTGGCTTACACATCGGACCGTGGGGGAGAGGGCAATCTGGATATCTGGCTCCAGCAGATCGGGAGCGGCGAACCGATCCGCATCACCCATGACCCGGCCGACGAATCGCAGCCCGATTTCTCGCCGGACGGTACGCACCTGGTCTTCCGCTCTGAACGCGAGAATGGCGGAATCTACCTGGTCTCGACCCTGGGCGGCGAGGCGCGCCGGATTGCCGACCGGGGGTACCGCCCGCGCTTCTCGCCAGATGGAAAGTCGATCGCGTATTGGACGGGCTCGACCACACAGGGCCCTTCGAAGCTCTATGTAATGGGCTCAACGGGCGGTCCGCCGCGGCAGGTTCAACCGGAGTTTGCGGTAGCCTCGTGGCCGGTATGGTCGCCAGACGGGAAGAGCCTGCTGTTCTATGGGAGCCCCGAAGCGGCGGACCAGGGATGGTGGATTGCCCCGGTTCCCGAAGGGAAGGCGAACCGGGTCGAATCCTCAACCACGGGGATACGGGATTGGTTTCCGTACACGTGGCGGCGTGATCGCGTAATTTTCACCTCCAACAAGCTGCTTCAAGGAAATGGGGAAGCTCACATCCTGGAGTTGATTCTGGGTAGCAACGGGAAGGTCGAGGCGGCTCCCCACCGTCTCACGCCGGGGATCACGACAGAGGATTTCCCAGCCGTCGCCGCAGACGGTTCCGTTGTCTTTGCCAGCCTGGTGAGGAACGTGGATGTGTACGCGGCTCCCCTGAAGGCAGGGCAGGGCAAAGTCACGGGAGACCCGCAACGGCTGACTCGCGACATTGCCAGCGACTTCGCGCCCTCGATTTCGCTGGATGGGAACAAGCTCGCATTCCTATCTACGCGTTTGGAACCGGAGGCTATCTGGACGAAGGATCTCACCACGGGCAAAGAGGCCATGCTGGCGAAGCCGGGAAGTAACCCCTACATAAGTCCCGACGGCGCGGTCGTCGCATGGACCGTGGGTGAGGATGGGCGAACGGTCCTGGTGACGCCGTTCCAGGGAGGAGTCACCAAAGAGGTTTGCAGGGATTGCGGCCAGGTGCGGGGCTGGTCGGCGGATGGCGCCAGGCTCCTGTTCACTGACTACTCGGCGCAGAATCCAGTAGGCGTGGTGGACGTCGCGACCGGGCAGAAGGCCTTGCTGGAGCACGCGGGGCGGCGCATGTCCGTTCATTCGTTCTCGCCGGACGGAAAGTGGATTGTGGCGTCCGCCACCAGCCCACCACAGTTAGTGCTGATGCCGTTCCGGCCCGGCGAGAAGGTGACGCCGGCGGACTGGATTCCGGCAACCGATGGTACCTACCGGCCTTCGTGGCCTGCGTGGTCGCCGGATGGCAATCTGCTGTTTTTCAGCTCGGACCGCGATGGAGCCGTTTGCATCTGGGGCCAGAAGTTGGACCGGAATAAGCGCCCGTTGGGTCCTCCGTTCGCCGTTCTTCACGCCCACGGCCCGTTGCGCATGCCGGACAATATGGGGCACCTCGCGGTGTCCCAGGACAAGCTCGTTATCAGCCTGGAAGAGCGAAAGGGCAATATCTGGATGTTAAAGCCTGACTTGCGATAATTTTCTATTGTCCTGCAGGTGGCTCTTTGATATGCTAGACCGATCTCAAAGGAGGCAGCATGGCGAACACTAACACTGGCTCGCGTTCAAGCGAAACAGGCTCCGCATTCCTGGCAGGCTTTCTGGCCGGGGAGATTCAACGCAACCACGGGGACGCGATCTACTTTCCAGGCCTCGAGGGCGGTGGGGACGCCGCGGAATTCCATGACGAAAAGATCCAGACGGGTACGACCGACGCTCGACCGTCCTGTTCCAATTGTTGTAACGATTCGGTCAACCTGCCCTGCCTAACCGATCCGCCGGTGTGCGACACCAAAGTCGGGTGCCGAACCCAAGCGCCGCAATGTCCCCCAGAGCAAAAGTACGGGGCGCCCAAACACGCCAGTTGGCTCGACCGGCCGTAAGCCCGCTGCGTGATGGTCCTGACGGCCGCCACCCTTCATCACTACCTGCTCGATCGCGGCCTCGCTAGCTCCGAGACCCTGGTGGACGGCGACTACCGGGTGTTGACTGCGTCGCGCCGAAACGCGGCCTTCCGGGTCATTTTCCGCAGCCGCCCCGGCTACGTCGTCAAACAGGTGGGCGACTGGCGGTCCACGCATGTGCGCACCTTCGAAGCCGAAGCCCACTGGTACTGGCTCGCCCGGAATCACGCGGACTTCGCTCCCATGCGGCGATTTCTGTCCACTTGCTCAGGCTATGACGCCGACAACCAGGTGCTCATTCTGGACGTTCCAGAGAGGTGCGAAGACCTTGATCGATATCACCGCCGCACCGGCACCTTCCCCGTAGAAATGGCGCAGTTAACCGGAGAGACTCTGGCAGCCTTCCACGCAGCGGTGCCCGATGGCGCGAGGGCAGGCCTGTCCCAGGATTTCCGGCGCGCTGAACCGTGGGTGCTCTCGTGGCACAGGATGCTGGAAGAGGCGCTCGATAACCCAAGCAAAGGCGCAGTGGAATTGCTGGAAATCGTCAAGGGAGACTCCCAGTTCGAGCATGGCTTCGAGGAATTGCGCAGCCGTTGGCGGCGGGAAACGTTCATCAACGGAGACATGAAGTTCGCCCATTGCGTGAAGAACGGCGAAGCCTTGTATTTCATAGACTGGGAAATGGCTGACTTCGGCGACCCACTCTGGGACGTCGGCGCGATCCTCCAGGAATATTTGAGCGCGTGGCTGCGGTCTCTACCGGCCCGACCGGGTGTTCCACTGTCCGAACTCGTGGGCAAGGCACGCCACCCGCTGGAACAGCTCCAACCAGCGATTCGAGCCTTCTGGCAAAGCTACCGCGGGCAGGCGCCGGGCGACAACCAGGAGATGCTCGACCGCGCGGTGGGCTATGCGGCCGCGTGGCTCATCCAGTGCGCGTACCAGAGCCTCAGAGACGCGGAGCGGATCCACATACGCGCCATCCTCATGGCGCAACTGGCGCGCAATATCCTGGCGTCGCGGACCGACGCCGTGCGAGGTCTCCTGGGATGCTGACCGGCGCGGAACTGGCGAGCATACTCGCAACGGCAGGCGCGGGCACTCACGACGACCTCACGGAATTCCTCTACTGGCAGTGTTATGTCAAGCCCTTCTCCGAACCCTATCCGGAACCGCCGCCTGCCGAGAATCTCACCCCTGTGCTGCGCGCCGCCCACGCCGGTCAACCCTGCCGCGAGTTCGGTTGGCAGGTGACACAGGCCTTCGAGTCGGGACGAATCCTGGCGCGCAAGGGGGGAGACATCCGGGGGTTCGAAGCGGGTCACTACCTGAATCTCGATGACCCCGTCGGACTTCCCAAAAAGGACCATCGGGTGGCGATCTGCCGGCCGAAGGACTCGACCGCCATCCAAGCCGGGTACTATCACATCTTCGGTGAGGCTATAGGCGAAGACGGCGAGAGTCTCCGGTTAGTGCGCTTCTATTGGAATGTCCGGGCGGAAGGCGCTCCGCGCCTCGTGAACATCATCACGCGCGCGCTCGGGCGATTTCAGATTCCTTACCAGATGAAGCTGCCGCAATGGCGCAAGGCGTATTGCCGGCGCGACACGGCGGTGGTCTACATGAACCGGCGCTACTACCGTATCGCCACCGCGATCTTCGCGGACGTCCACGCACAGATCGTTGAGCACTTGGGTTCCGGCACACCGCTGTTCACCAAGCCGCTGGCCCACGGCCTGGGGCTGGCCGAGAATACCGGCGAGAGTTTCGGCAAGACGCGCTGCCGGATGGTAGCGGAGGCGCTTTTGAAGGCGCGCGAAGCCGGGCTCCTCACCGAGGAGCAACTGGCGGATGCCGTGATCCGCGAATTCCGCCAGCAGGGAGTGGATCCCGAACTGCCCTACCTCAATCCCGGGTCGTACGACCGGTACGAATGGCCATGAGTTCCACCTTTCTGGAGACCGCCGACCGCATCGCGGCGCGCATCTGCCGCGATGCAATTTGGGCCGGCGACCGGTGCAACTGGATCGGCGGGTATACCGAATCGGCCAGCACGATCGTCCACCGGGCGCTCACGCCCGACGTGTACAGCGGCACCAGCGGTATCGCGCTCGTCCTATTGCATCTGTTCGAAGCTACCGGCGAAAAGATCTTCCGTCTCACAGCCGAGGGCGCGCTGCGACAGGCCTTGGGAAAGGAGGCCGAACTGCGCGCCGCGCGGCGCTTTGGATTCTTCGACGGACTGGCAGGCGTGGCATACGTCGCCGCCATGGTCGCACACCATCGCGACGAAGCCCTGCGGATTGCCGGCGACTTGCCCACCGAAGAATCGCGCCTCGACATTATCAACGGGAGCGCCGGGACCATCGCAGCGCTGCTCGCATTGCATCGCCAATGCGGCGCCGACTTTCTGTTGGAGAGGGCAGTGGAGCACGCCAACCTGCTGGTGACGCAAGCCAATCGCGGCGCTGACGGCTGGTCGTGGAAGACCGTCGAGTCGGGCAACCGCGATCTCACGGGGTTCGCCCACGGGACGGCGGGAATCGCCTGGGCGCTGCTCGGGGCTTTCGAGGCAACCGGCGACGCGACCCTTCGCGAAGCGGCGGTCGAAGGCTTTCGCTACGAGCGCACCCACTTCCTTCCGGAGCAGCAGAACTGGCCCGATTTTCGACATCCCGGAAAGCCGGCCGGTGCGGTGATGTGGTGCCACGGCGCGCCGGGAATCGGGTTCTCGCGCCTGCGGGCCTGGAAAGTCCTCGGGGAGGATGTCTACCGGGAAGAAGTTGTCACCGCGATCCGCACCACCTCGCGCTGGCTGGATGAGAATCCGCAGGCCAACTTCAGCCTGTGCCATGGTCGCGCGGGGAATGCGGGGTTACTGCTCTACGCCGCCCGGGAACTGGCAGACCCGGATCTCCTGGCAAAAGCGCGTTCGGTGGCCGAAGAAGGCATCGACCAGTACGAGCGCGAGCGCGTGCCGTGGCCGTGCGGAGTTCCAGGAGGAGACGAGACCCACGACCTCATGCTAGGGCTGGCCGGTATCGCCTACTTCTATCTGCAGATCCAAGCGGCGGTCAACCCGGAGTCTGCCTGCTGATCTCCGGTCTTCGTGGGGCAGAATTCATTCTGCGCACCGACTTCAGTCGGTGCATCCGAGCGAAGCTCGGACAAGCCTACGGCACAAACACCAGGTAAACCACATAGCACAGCACCGCGCCTACAGCGGCGGCCATCAGGCCGGAGAAGCGGCGCTTCGCCAGGAAAAAAATCAGCGCCATGCCAGTGACCGACACC
Organism: Candidatus Solibacter sp.; assembly: GCA_039932635.1. Lineage (GTDB taxonomy): Bacteria > Acidobacteriota > Terriglobia > Bryobacterales > Bryobacteraceae > Solibacter. The sequence continues at coordinate 5,424 of JBDTPR010000019.1, read as the reverse complement.
AGCGTCATCAGCACCGCGGAAATATCGATCAGCAGCTTCCAGCCTGCCCCAGCGTCGCGACCCTTATGCAGGTCGTTGATCACCGCTCCCCAGCCCATGCGCGTTTCCGTCACTTCATAGGTGCCGGCGTCGCGGTCGATGAAGGTATCGGCGGTGTAGCCAGGCCCCTTGAACGAGACCGACAATTGCGCGTCGTCCACCCGGAAATCGCTGAGAGCCGCCTTAATCCCGTGAGCCTGGCGCAGGTGCTCGACAATCTCGAGTTTCGCGACCTCCTTCCCATCAGGCGGCCTGACCCATGCGCGCTCCACTGTGCCCTTGTACTGGAAGGTCTTCTGCTGGTGCGTGAACCACTCGATATGGTTCACAGTGAGGCCGGTGAAAGCGAAGAAAAACAGGATGGCGAAGCTCACCATCGAAAGGTAAATGTGCAGCCAGCGCGACCAGGTGACCAGACGCTTTTTCCAGCGGTGCTTCCAATCGTAGACATGGGGCGGCAATGCCGCCGGGGCTTCGCGCACCATCATGATCAGTGTCCCTTTTTTGCGTATTCGAGCGCCGCCTCGGCGACTTCCTGGTTGGGCGCGAGCGTGATCTGGGCGGGCTTGCCGGTAAAGTCCATCTCCTGGCGATAAACTTGATAGGAGCCGTGCTCGCGCGTGACCTCGATGCAGACCGTGTATTTGCCGGGTTTGACCGGCTTGCCGGCGTTGTCCTTGCCGTCCCACTTCAGCGTGTACTTGCCGGGCGGACGAGTGGCGCTCGCCACCGAGGCGGTGATGTCGCTGCCTTCCGCCATCGCCCGCATACGCTCGTCGCGGTTCCAGGCGCGCAACTCGGGCAGCCACCGGGTCTTATCGAACCATAGGGCGAGGGTCTTGAGCGGGAACTTGTCCTTGTCCTCGATCCACGCGGCCACGTAGGGGCGTCGCGCGCGCATACCATCCAGGCGGGCGAGTTCGAGATGAATGGTGAGCTCCATCGTTGGATCCCAGGCCGCGCCGGCCGCCTGGGGCGCGGGCGCCGGAGCGGGAGCAGGCTTGGCGGCGAAGGCTGCGCCGAGCCGCGATTGCGGGGCCTCGAAATGCGTCCACCCGGCGCTCGCGACCTGGTGCCCATTGCGTTCGATCAGCAGGTATTCGACGCCCGGCAGCGTGGCGGCCAGTCGGCGGCTTTCATCCACGGTGAGCACGGAGAAGGCGGTCGCCAGCGCCCCGGCGGTCGAAGGGTCGGCCGCGATGACCGTGGAGCTGATCACGTGATCCACCGGCTGGCCGGTCCGTGGATCCACAATATGCGAATAAAATCGATCTCCGATCTGCACCCCGCGGCGATAATTGCCGCTGGTGGCCACGGCGCGGTCGCGCACCAGAAGGTGGGCGATCGGCACCGTGTTTTCGGAATCGTTAATCGGGTCGGCCAGGTCCACCGGCTCCGCACGAGCTCCGCGGATTACCAGATCGCCGCCAATATTGAGGACCACCGCAGTCACCCCGCCCGCCGCCAGCGCAGCGTCCGCCGCGTGGCCCATGATGTAGCTCTTGGCGAACGAGTTGAGTGCCAGCGGAGTGTCGCTAAGGTGGGTGGCGGTGCCGGCGGCGCGGTCGAGCGACCAATGGGTTCGTTTTACCGCCTCCATGGCTGCATCGAGCTCCGCGGAAGTAGGCACGCGGCCCGCGGCTCCGGCCGTCTTCCACACCCGGCCAATGGCTTCGGCCGAGGCGTCGAGTGCCCCGTTGGTGCGGCTGCGCCACTGGTCGAAAAGGCCGAGAACCTCGAGCAGTTCGGGGGAGACTTTCACCGCCTGGTTGCGCGTGCGCGTCCAGCGGCTGAATTCGCTGGCCGGGTCGTAGGCGCTGAGGATTTTGGCCTGCCGGTCGATTTCCTCCAGCGCCGCAGCTTCGCCCTGTCTCGCGGCAGCCTCGCTGGCCGCGGTCAGCTTGATCTCAAAGGAGGTGCCGAGCACGTTCTCGTGCTGCCAGGTATATTGACGCGCGGGGTTGGCGAGGCTGCCCGAGGCGGCAAAAGCGGTAGAGATGAGTGTGGCACTGAGGGCCAGCGAGTACACGGTTTTCATGGCGTTAGGGTTCCCGTAATGAATTGGTCTGAAGCTCTACTGCCTGCCGCCCGGCATGCCGCGGCCGGGAAAGTTGGGGCGGATCTCATCCGGAGAGAGCACGCCGTCCTGGTTCTTGTCGAGGGCTTTTAGCGCAGTCGGGGCGCCGTCGATTTCGGCCGAGTCGATTTCATTATCGTGGTTCGTGTCGAGCGCGGCGAACACAGGGTCCATGCCCGGCCCGCCGGGACCGCCGCGGCCGCGACCACCCTCACGACCACCTTCGCCCTCGCCGCCCCGTCCACGCGCAGCCGTTTGCTGCGATTGCGTGCGCGCCGTGGCACGCAGTTCATCGGCGGTGAGTATGCCGTCCTTGTCAACATCGCTGCGCTCGAAGATGCCCTGCATGCGTTCGGGCACTTCGGATTTCTGCAGCTTGCCATCGCCGTTGGCGTCGAAGGCCATCAGCGTTTTGACTGTCTCTTCAACCGAGTCTGCGCCGCCCGCGCCTTCCTGGCGTTGTCCGCCTTCGGGTCCGCGCCCGCCGCGACCTTCGAAGCCGCCGCGGCCAAAGGCCATGACGGCGCGAGTCTCGTCCAGGGTCAGCTTGCCATCGTGGTTCTTATCCAGCGCCCGCAGGGCCGCCGGAGCGTTGGCCATCTCGGCCGCTGAGATGGCGCCGTCGTGATCCGCATCCAGTGCGGTGACGATAGGACTGGGCGGGAAGCCGCGGCCCCCGCGTTCCTGAGCTGCCAGCGTGCAAGCCAGTCCCAGGGCCAATGTGAGCGTTCTGATTTGTCCGGTCATGTTCTCCGAGAGCGTATTGCCTACTTCCAAGGACGGATCCGCAGTACCTGCAGTTACAGATAAAGGACTTAACTTAACCTGCCTTAACATTACGCCGGCGGGTAGAGCTTGGGAAGCGCCTTTCGCATCTCATCCGCTCCGGCCAGCGCCGCGCTGATCTGAATCAACGGGCCCTTGCCCAGTCCGGGGCAATATTTCGCGGTCTTAGCCCACATCTTAGGGTGGTCCACGATCTCCGGCCAGAAGGGAAACGTCCGGCACTGAGTGGGTTTTGCCGGATGGATTCCGCACCCGCCTTCATGCAGAAAATGGCAATGCGTGCGACGGGGCACACGCAACCGCAGCCGATTGGCCGTGCGGTAAACGTACTTACGCTCGAACCGCGCCCGCGTCATACCGACGTATTTTGCGGCACGTTCCACATCGGCTTCGGAAAGATACACGAATCCCTGTTGGCGGCAGCATTCGGTACACCCGGGCTGGCACTCGAAGCGGATCCTGGTGAGCGCCGTCATTATCATCTGTAACGGTACTACTATTTGTGATATATTTCCTGGGTCTTCTCGGGGGGGTGAGTATGTCCCGGGTCCGTGATATCGTCCATCAACGTACGCTCTTCTCCGTCGAAGAGCATGAATCTGTAGCGGAGGTCGCCCGCAAAATGGCCGACCTTCATGTAGGTGCCATTTTGGTTTTTAATGGCATCCAACTGCGCGGCGTTTTCAGCGAGCGCGATTTGATGAAAAGGGTCGTGGTGGAGCGTTGCGATCCCGAGAGCACGTCTGTCGGCAGCGTGATGACTACCGACATTGCCACCATCGAAGACTCGGCGACCCTGGAAGAGGCCATGGAGAGCATGCACTCCAACAATTGCCGCCACTTACCGGTAACACGAGAGGGCGGTGTGGTGGCCTTTCTGTCGATGCGCGATCTCATGAATTACGAACTGGCGCAGAAGACCGAAGAAATCCATCACATGCGCGCCTACATCAATAACGCGTGACCACCGGCATCATCGTCTTTGCTCACGGCTCGCGGATCGAGGCTGCCAACCAGGCAGTTCGATCCGCAGCCGGCGATCTCGCACGTTCCGGCGGATTTCCGCTGGTGGAAGCTGCGTTCCTGGAATTAGGCCGTCCCAGCCTCGAAGAGGCTGCCGCCCAGCTGGTTGAGCGTGGAATAGACAGATTGGTAATTCTGCCGTACTTTCTCACCCCGGGAATGCACCTCGAACGGGACCTGCCTGTGCTCGTTAACAATATCACGTCTAAATTCAGTGATTTAGACGTGGTTGTCACCCCCTCCCTGGATGGCCACCCGGGCTTGGTGGACGTCCTCGCCGACCGGCTTCGGTCCGCACTCCTTTAGTCCCCAACACTCAACTTTTACTTGACAACCCAACACTAAAGTTTAATAATGGGGTTGTACTAAAAAGCCGTCCGCCTCAGACGGTCGCCATCGTAAACAAAATTCTATAAAAATCGAGGGAGCAACCAAGCTAATGGGAAAAATTATCGGTATCGATTTAGGCACCACCAACTCTTGCGTGGCGGTGATGGAAGCAGGGCAGCCGACGGTTATTGCGAATCAGGAAGGCAATCGGACCACGCCGTCCGTCGTAGCGTTCACCAAGAGCGGCGAACGTCTGGTCGGCCAGGTGGCCAAGCGCCAGGCGATCACCAACCCGGAGAACACGGTATTTTCGATCAAACGCTTCATGGGACGGCGCTTTGACGAAGTCAACGAAGAGATGAAGATGGTCCCCTACAAAGCGGTCCGCGGCGACAATGCGGATGCGCGCGTCGACATCATGGGCAAGAAATACTCCCCGCCCGAGATTTCGGCCATGATCCTCACCAAGCTCAAGGAAGCGGCGGAGTCCTACCTGGGCGAGAAGGTCACCCAGGCGGTGATCACGGTTCCGGCCTACTTCAACGACGCGCAGCGCCAGTCCACCAAGGACGCCGGCAAGATTGCGGGTCTCGAAGTCATGCGTATCATCAACGAGCCCACGGCCGCTGCGCTGGCCTACGGACTCGACAAAAAGACTAACGAAACCATCGCCGTGTACGATTTCGGCGGCGGCACGTTCGATATTTCGATCCTCGAAGTGGGTGAGGGCGTGGTGGAAGTCAAATCCACCAACGGCGACACCCACCTGGGCGGCGACAACATCGACCAGCGCATCATCGATTGGATCGTGGCCGAGTTCAAGAAGGAAAACGGCATCGATCTTTCCAAGGACCAGATGGCCCTGCAGCGCTTGAAGGAAGCCGCCGAGAAAGCCAAAATGGAGCTTTCCACGCTGCTCGAGACCGACATCAACTTGCCGTTCGTGACGGCCGATGCCACTGGTCCCAAGCACTTGCAGATGAAGCTGACGCGGGCGCGTTTTGAGCAGATGGTGGAAGATATTCTGCAGCGCTCCATCGGACCCTGCAAGCAGGCCATGACCGATGCCGGCGTGACCCCTTCGCAGATCGACGAAGTCGTCATGGTGGGCGGACAGACGCGTATGCCGCGCATTCAGGCGCTGGTGCGCGAGCTGTTCAACAGGGAAC
>JBDTPR010000018.1:0-24950 GCA_039932635.1 Candidatus Solibacter sp. | reverse complement strand
AAGGTATTCAGCCAAGCACTACCGTCCGGTCGCATTTCGAGCGGTATGTCTGGCCGTCGTGACGGGCTCCATTCTGCGCGGCATTGCGCAATCGGCCTTGCATTGCAGCTTGAAGCCCATGGGGATTTACGGGCGGGTCGCAACACTAGCAGGTCGTAGTCTGTTTTGCGGTTTTTAGCGTTTTATTCACGTTCTCAGGTTCTGGTTCATGGCGCACAACGACGTCGTATCTGTCACCATAGTGACTTATAATAGCGGCCGCTTTATCAAGCGATGCCTGGAATCCGTCCTTGCGCAACGCTATTCGCTCAAGGAAATCATCATCGTGGACAACGCCTCGAGCGATGGCACGGTCGATATCTTAGAGCAGTTTGAAGATCGCTGTACCGTCTGCTACAACGAGGAAAACGTCGGTTTCGCCGCAGCCCAAAATCAGGCCATCCGCATGTCCAGCGGCGACTGGGTCCTAACTCTTAATCCCGACGTGCTGTTACTCCCAAATTTCATCCAGGCATTGGTCGATGCCGGACAATTCGACTCGAAGATCGGGTCGGTCTGCGGCAAGCTGCTGACCATGACCAGCCACTTCGAAATTCCCGAGAAGCCGGTGGTCGATTCCACGGGCATCTACTTCAATCCCATGCTGCGCCACCTTGACCGCGGCAGTCAGGAAGTGGATAACGGGCACTACCTGCAGTACGAATATGTCTTTGGCGCCACTGCGGCGGCCGCCCTATATCGCCGCGCCATGATCGACGACATCGCGCTCGACGGCGAATTCTTCGACCCAGATTTCTTCGTCTATCGCGAGGACGCGGATGTCGCGTGGCGCGCTCAGTTGATGGACTGGAAATGCCTTTATGCGCCGTATGCGCGCGGCTATCATGTGCGCAAGGTGTTGCCCGGCAACCGCCGTGCGCTGCCGCCAGAGATCAACATGCACTCGGTGAAGAATCGCTTCCTGATGCGCATCAAGAACATCTCGCCCGATCTTTACCGGCGCAACTGGTTTTCGATTACCGCGCGCGACGCCATGGTAGTCACGTGCTGCCTCCTCTGGGAACATAGTTCGCTGAAAGCTTTCTGGCTGCTCGGTAAGAATCTGCCCAGCGTGATGGCCAAGCGGCGCCGCATTCAGGCCGCCCGCCGCGTGGACGACAAATACATGGCGAGTTGGTTCCAGTACGCGCCGGTCAGCAAGCAGGCGCCTAAGAAGATGGCGCGCATGCTTTCGCGTTCCGAAACCGCTAAGACGTAAGTGCGCATCGCTCTGCTCGGTACGCGCGGCATCCCCGCTAACTACGGCGGGTTCGAAACTTTCGCCGAAGAACTCTCCACCCGCCTCGTCGAACGCGGCCATCAGGTTACTGTCTACTGCCGCGAGGACCGCTCAGACCCCGTCTACCGCGGCGTACAACTCCAACACCTTCCCACCATCCGGCATAAATATTTGGAGACGCTGGCGCACACCGCAGTCTCGACCTGGCACCTGCTTTTCCACCGCCCCGACGCCGCGCTTTACTGCAACGGAGCCAACGCGATCTTCACGCCCTGGCCGCGCTTACTCGGCGTGCCCGTGGCTCTCAACGTGGACGGCATCGAGCGCAAGCGCAAGAAGTGGAATCGCGTCGCGCGCGCATGGTATCTGGTGTCGGAATGGCTGAGCACCTTCTGCCCCACGGTGGTGATCACCGACGCGCTGACCATCGAGCAATACTACCTGAAGCGTTACGGCAAGAAGAGTGTGTTCATCCCGTACGGCGCGGAAGTCGGCAAGGTGGTGAGCGCCGAAGTGCTGAGGACGCTGGGGCTGGAACGCGCGCGGTACTTCCTCTATGTGAGCCGCCTGGAGCCTGAAAATCACGCGCTTGAAGTGCGTGAGGCGTTTGAAGCAGTGGACACGAAATTGAAACTCGCGCTCATCGGGGATGCCCCTTACGCCCACGAGTACATCGCCAAAGTCCGCGATACGCGCGACCCGCGCATCGTCATGCCGGGGGCGATTTACGGCGCCGGCTATCACGAGTTAGGCTCGCACTGCTTTGCCTACATCCACGCCACCGAAGTCGGCGGGACCCATCCGGCGCTGATCGAGGCCATGGGACGCGGCGCGCTGGTTCTTTACCGCAATACGCCCGAAAATGCCGAGGTCACGGGAGATGCGGGCATCGCCTTCGAACCCGGCGAACTGGCGCCCGCGATTCGTCGCGTGCTCGAAATGCCCGAAGCGGAGCGCGAGCGACTACGCACCGCCGCCATGGAACGCGTGAAGGCCCGCTACTCCTGGGAGGCAGTCACCGACCAATACGAGAAACTGCTGATGGAGATGCGCTAGACAGGCTTCCCGTTGACCGTCACATTCTCCAATGTCAGCCCGTTCACGTTCTCCGCTACCGCCGCCTTCGCCGCATTCTCGAAGGTGCAGTTCTTCAACCTGATATTACTGATCGGCGCATTCTTGAACCCGCGCAGCGACCATGGCGCATTGCATTTCCTGACTTCGAGATTCACCACTTCCACATCGCGCACCACCGGCGTGAACGGACCCTTCTCGCCTTCTTCGTAAAAGAAATCGACATCGATGGCGGCCTGCGCCACCTGTCCGCATTTCACATTACGCATGTAGACGTGCTCAATCACGCCACCGCGGATCGCATTGTCCTTGAAGCTCGCAGCACACGATCGAGATTCGGACTGTCCATCGTGCAATCCTGCGCGAATACGTTGCGGATATCGCCCGAGCACTCACTGCCCATGGTGACGCCGCCGTGCCCATCTTTCATCACGCAATTCTGCACGATCAGATTCTCGCTGGGCGCGTGAAGCCGGCGGCCATCCGCGTTGCGTCCGCTCTTGATGGCGATGCAGTCGTCGCCCGTATCGAAGGTGCAACCATCGATCAGCACATCGACGCACGATTCCGGATCGCAGCCATCGTTATTCGGCCCGTGGCTGGACACGGTCACGCCGCGCGCAGTGAAGTTCCTGCAGAGCACCGGATGCATCTCGTACATCGGCGAATTGGTAATTGTCACGTCCTCGATCAGTACGTTGGTACAGCGGTAGGGCTGCACGAACATAGGCCGCAGATAGCCGCCCTCGCCGAACTTACGGTCGGCTACCGGAGTGCCTTTTTCCACCATCTCCATGAGCAATGCGCGCGCCTTGCGCTGATTGAGATCGTCCGGTTTCGCGCCGCGCTTGCCGCCCCACGGCCACCAATTTTCCGCGTTCGCCTGCCCGTCCAACGTGCCGCCGCCGGTGATGGCGATGTTCTGCTGATCGAGCGCGTAGACGAACGGAGAGTAGTTCATCAACTCCATGCCCTCGAAGCGCGTGAGCACTATCGGATAGAGCTTCGGATTGGAATCGAACTTAATCGTCGCGCCCTTTTGCACCACCAGATTCACGTTGCTCTTGAGGTGAATCGCGCCCGTCAGGCAGACCCCCTCTTTCACCACAACGCGCCCGCCACTCGCCTTGTTGGCGGCCTCGATGGCCGCGCGAAACGCCGCGGTGCAATCGGTCTTGCCGTCGGCCTTAGCCCCGTAGCGGGTCACGTCAAACTCGCGCGCCGCAATCTTAGGCGCCTGGATACGCTTGAGAATCTGGGGATAAATGGCGCTCCAGGGATCATCGACTCCCCATGCGAGGTTACCGCCGAAGGCGGCTCCCGCGACCGTGGCGAGGGCTTGGCGGCGTGTGTAAGTAGACATCTGAACCGATGGTAGGTCCGCGCCGGACTTGCGTCAAGCGGCGAATCGTTTAGCCGCGCTAAAGGGATCGTTTCGGAAGGTTCTGTCCGAATATTGTTTATAATTCTATTAGATCGTCTCGTTATGCTTACCCTGGAAAAATATTCAATCGGCGTTGGCGACCGCTTCGCGCATCAGGCCAAAGCGCAATTGCAGGCCTGCCGTCTGGCGGCTGCCCGCGGCGTGAACGTCATCCCCGTCTGGAACAAATCGAATCGCGAGCACGGCATCGTGGGGTCGGTACCGGCCAGCGTGCGCGCCGCGGCCGACCAGGCTGTGCGCCTGGCAGGCTGGACGCTCCCCTATCACGTCGATGCCGACCACATCAATCTGACTACCGTGGATCGCTTCATTGAGGCGAGCGATTTCTATACGTTGGATGTCGCCGCGGCCATCGGCCAGGCTGCCGATGCGGATCGCGTCGATGCGTTCTTCGCACATCATCCCGAACTGCTGGGCGCGGTCAGCATCCCCGGCATCGACGAGCCCTTCACGATCGGCCGCGAGGCCCTGGCGACGATCGTCAATAAGTATCTGGCAGCGGTTCTGCAGGCGGGCGCAATTTTCCGGCACATTCAAGAGCAGCGCGCCGGCCGCCCCTTCGTCACCGAAGTCTCGATGGACGAGACCGACGCCCCGCAGACTCCCTCCGAATTGTTGGTCATTCTCGCCGCCATCGCCGACGAGCGCATCCCTATCCAGACCATCGCTCCAAAATTCACCGGCCGCTTCAATAAGGGCGTGGATTACGTGGGCGACGTAGTCCAGTTCGAAAAGGAATTCAGCGAGGATCTCGCGGTGATTGCCTACGCCGTGGCGCGCTACGGACTGCCCGCGAATCTCAAGCTGAGCGTGCACTCGGGCAGCGACAAGTTCTCCATCTATGCCCCCATGCGCCGCGCGTTGCGCAAGACCGGCGCCGGGGTGCACCTGAAGACGGCGGGCACCACCTGGCTGGAAGAATTGATCGGCTTGGCGGAAGCCGGCGGCGACGGCCTCGATCTCGCTAAACAGGTCTACGCCAAGGCCTTCGAGAATCGCGACGCGCTCTGCGAACCGTACGCCACGGTGATCGATATCGACTACGCAAAACTACCCGCGCCAGCCGACGTGAACGGCTGGACCTCCGGGCAATTCACCTCCGCCCTGCGCCACGATCAGAAGAACCCCGGCTTCAACCTGAACCTGCGCCAGTTGCTGCATGTGGGCTTCAAAGTCGCGGCCAAAATGGGTGACAAATATCTCTCAATGCTGGACACCTGCGAGGCCAGCATCTCACGCAATGTGACCGAAAACCTGTTCGATCGCCACATTGTGCCGCTCTTCCTGGCGGATTAGAGCTAGCCACCGATTCACACAGATGGACACGGATCAGCCCCCAGCTTTTGATCCGTGTTCATTCGTGTCCATCCGTGGCCTCCTTTAATAGCCTATTAAAGCGCTGGGAAGCCGCACCACCATACAATTAAGGTGTGTCGGCTCCCTTTCGATCGTACGTCCTGGTGTCGCGGCAGCAGATCGCGCGCAATTTCCGCAATGTGAAGCAGGTGGTAGGCCCGAACGTGGAAGTCGCCGGCGTGGTGAAGGCCGATGCCTATGGCCACGGCTCTCTCGAGGTGGCGCGCGTCCTGTGTGCCGAGGGTGCGCGATGGCTGGCCGTCAGCTCGGTGGACGAAGGAGTTCAGCTGCGCACCGGCGGAATCCACGGGACTCGCATTCTGGTGATGGGCGGGTTCCTCCCCTACGAGGCTGAGGCTCTGCTGGAATACGACCTCACGCCGGCCGTGCATTCGCTCGCGCAGATGCGCGATCTCGACAGCTTCGCCGCCACCCGGGGCAAGCCCCTCGCCTACCACCTGAAGATCGATTCCGGCATGGGCCGCCTCGGCACGCGAGCCACGGCTGCGGAGATCCTGCAGGCCGTTGCCGACACTCCCCACGCGCGCCTGGAAGCCCTGATGACGCACTTCGCCTCGGCCGCCGATTATTCCTCACCGCAGACCGACGAGCAGTTGGCTTACTTTCACCGGGTTTGCGAGGTGCTGCGCGCCGGCGGCGTCGCTGTGCCGCACCTGCACACTTCCAGCACCAACGCGATCGGTTACGGGCGCACCGACGGCTGGCACACGCTGGTGCGGGCGGGCCACGCCCTCTACGGGTATGTATCTCCGGCGCGCGGAGATGCGCCGGCGCAGCTCCTGGACGTCAAACCGGCGCTCACCTGGAAGGCCAAGCTGCTGGCCGTGAAAGACCTGCCCGAAGGCGCGCTGGTAGGCTACGGCGGGAGCTTCCGCGCGCCGCGTGCCATGCGTATCGGGATTCTGGGAGCGGGCTACGCGGATGGAATCTTTCACCGCCTTTCCGGGCGCGGAAAAGTCATCGCCGACGGAAGGCTGACGGCCATTCTCGGCACGGTGTCGATGGATCTGACCACCATCGACCTGAGCCACACCACTGCCCTCGCGCCGGGCGACGATGTCACTCTGTTGGGCACCGAGGGCGATGTGTCGATTGATGCACAGCAGATTGCCAGAGTCGCGGGGACCATATCTTACAACATTTTGTGCAGCATCAGCGCCAGGGTAAAGCGGGTTTACGTTTAGGTGTATGGTACCCACCCGAAACGGTACTTGAATTGCTAGAAGCCGGGGGTATTCCGCTGTTGATGCGGAATTGCAGTGATAGAATGGAAGCTAGATGAGCTTACTGTCGCACAGACTGCAACTCAAGGTGTCGCAGAAGCAGATTCTGACTCCGGGCCTCGTCCAGATGGTCACGATCCTCCAGCTTAACCGGCTGGAATTAAAGGAGATGGTGACCCAGGAGATTGTCCAGAACCCGGTGCTCGAGGAATCTCTTAACGAGCCTGGGGAGGAAATCACCCCCGAAGAGCTTCTGCCCCTGCTTGAGGCCGAAACCTTCCACGATCCGGCCGACCGGCAGCTCCTGGAAGCCGCTGTTTTAAGCGACGCCAACTCGGTTGGCGACGATGCAGGCAGCGCCATCAATGGCAATCTTTTCCCGGACGCCGAGGAATCCGCAGCCGCGCAACTGGTGACGGAGAACGACCAGCTCGCCGTCAACGATCCCTTGGCGGAACCGCCCGCGGCGACTGACCCCTTCGACGAAATCGACTTCGGCAGCTTTTTCGACGATTATCTGGATCCGGGCTACAAGAGCCCTGCCTCGGAGAGTGTCGAGAAGCCGTCGTTCGAAACCTTCCTCTCCTCGCCGGTAACGCTGGGCGATCACCTGCGCTCGCAGTTGAGCGTCAGCGTGGTCACCGAGGAAGTCCGCAACGCCGCCGAATCGATCATCGGCAATCTGGATGAGGACGGCTACCTCACTGCTTCGCTCGATGAGATTGCGACCGTGGGCGAACTTACGCCGGAGCAGGTCGAGCAGGGTTTGAAGGCCGTCCAGTCGTTGGACCCGGCAGGGGTTGCTGCGCGCAACCTGCGCGAATGCCTGCTGCTGCAGATCGAGAGCATCAACGGCCGCGACGGGGTAGCATGGCAGATCGTTTCCAACTGCCTGCGCCTGATGGAAACCCGGCAGTACAAGGAAATCGCCAAGACACTGGGACGCCCGGCGGAGCACATCGAGATCGCCGTGCGCATGATTCAGCACCTGAATCCGCGTCCGGGTTTGCGCTACTCGGGGTCAGGCGCGCGGATTGTAGAGCCGGATGTCTTCTTCACCAAAGACGGTGACGATTACATCATTCAGATGAATGATGAGGACGTTCCGCAGCTTCGCCTCAACGCCCAGTACCGCAAGATGCTGGATCGCGAGAACGGGGCGACCAAAGAAGTCCGCGATTACGTGCGCGAGCGTTACACATCGGCTATCCAGCTGATGAAGAACATCGAGCAGCGGAAGCAGACCATCCTCAAGGTCTGCCAGGCAATTGTCCGCCGTCAGACCGAGTTCCTGAGTCATGGCCTGGATTATCTGAAGCCCATGATGATCAAGGAAGTGGCGGAAGAGGTAGGCGTACATCCTTCCACCGTAAGCCGCGCCGTGGCCAGCAAATACGTGCACACGCCGCAGGGCGTCTACGAACTTCGCTACTTCTTCTCTGAAGCCGTGCAGGGACCGCAGGGCGGCGGCACGCCTCTGCTGCTGCTCAAGCGCAAGGTGAAGAAGATGATCGAGGAGGAGGACCGCACCAAGCCCCTCACCGACGAGCAGATCACCGCCATGCTGTGCAACGAGGGCATCAACGTCACCCGCCGTACGGTTGCCAAGTACCGCGAAGACATGAAGATCCCTTCGACCCACCAGCGCCGCATACGCAACAACTAGCCTCCGCAACAACTAAAGCTTAGGGCAGGCGGGACGCTATTCGAGTTATTGCTGGTGTATAACTAGGGAAGGGGATGTTGCCGGCCCCGACACGAGGTGTTTCATGAAGATCACGTACACCGGTAGGCAAGTAGAGCTCGCTCCAGCGCACTTGAAGAAGCTTGAGGCCCGGTTTGCCAAAATCGGAAAACTGCTGGATGGCAAGGAAGAGCGCGATGCTCATATTGTGCTCTCCCTCTTGCGCAAGATTCATAAAGCCGAGGCCACCGTCAATTATTACGGGCAGAAACTGATCGGCGTAGGCAGTAGCGACGATCTGTTCACGGCAATCCACGAGGCCGCCGATAAGCTGGAGAAGCAAAGCGTGAAGGCGCGCACCAAATTCCGCGATTCCAAGCGCACCCCTCGCAAGGGCGCTTCTGAAGCGGAGACCGAAAAGATTCCGTCTGTCGAGGTAGAGACCGAGGCCAGCCAAGTCCACAAAGTGAAACCACCGGCCAAACGCAAGCCGATGACGGTGGAAGAAGCCGTACTCGAAATGGACACCTCAAAGGACTATCTGGTGTACCGCGACGCACAGACCGACAAGGTCAGCGTACTTTTGCGCCGCCGCGACGGCCACTTCGATCTGGTCGAGGGATAATCCCGACTCATGCCGCGTAAGAAAGCCGTACCGGCGGAGACCGCGCCGCACAAAGCTGAACTGGTTATCATCACCGGACTAAGCGGTTCCGGCAAGGGCTCCGTCTTGAAGGCACTGGAAGACTTGGGCTTTTACGCGGTGGATAATCTGCCCGTCGAACTGATCCCCAAGTTCGCCGAGTTGACCTACAACAACCCGAGCATACGGGCGGCGGCGTTGGTGGTGGACATCCGCGAGGGTTTGGGGTTGAAGGCCTTTCCCAAGGTCTTCGCAGCGATCGCCAAAACGGTGACCGCGCGCCTGATTTTCCTGGAGGCGGACGACGAGGCCATCGTCCGCCGCTTCAGCGAAACCCGGCGCCCGCATCCACTGGGCACCAATAAGTCCATCACGCGGAGTATTGAGAGCGAGCGAGCCCAACTTGCTTCCATCCGCGCCATGGCGGACCTGATTATCAATACCTCGCGATTTACGGTTCACCAGCTTCGCGACTTTATCGAGGAACGCTTCCGCGGCCAGCGCGATCAGAGCGCCATCCAGATCTATGTGACGAGTTTCGGCTTCCGCAACGGCGTGCCGCCAGACTCAGACCTGGTGTTTGACGTCCGCTTCCTGCCGAATCCGAACTACATTCCGCGTTTTAAGAACCTAACCGGGAAAAACCCTGGCGTTGCAAAGTACATTCGATCTTTTCCACAGACTGCGGAGTTTATGGTCCGCATCACCGATCTCCTGGTTTATCTCTTGCCGCATTACATCCGCGAAGGAAAGAGTTACCTGACTATTTCCTTTGGTTGCACCGGCGGACAGCATCGTTCCGTGATGATTGCCGATGAAGTTCGCAAAGCGCTGGCAGCGGCGGGTTATACCGCTAAGGTTAATCACCGGGACGCTCCCAAAGGTACGGCATAGCAAGGCTGTAACCTCATTCCGCACTGTTACGAACTTTTACTCCGCTTATTCCGATATTTGCTAACTTTTTTTGTACACAGGGTTCATATAAGTAACGTCCCTGTTTTACATAAGGGCAAAGCGCCATGCGAATAACGGGAATCCTCTGTAGCGCAGCGCTGTGTGCGAGTCTTGCATACGGCGGCGCACAGTCAAATTTCGAGCCCGACCAGAACATCTGGACTGTGTCCAACGGTTCCATCCGCGCCACTTTTCAATTGACGCCCGACGGCTATTTCCTGACCCGCGAGCTCGCGGATTTGCAGACGGCAGACCGGTGGGTAGCGTCCGCAAACCGTCCCACATCGGTAATCCGCCTGCAAGCCGGCAACGATACCTTCGACGCGCAAACGCCCTTTTTTCTGGTTTCCCAGAAAGCGGAGAGCATCAATCCCGCGGGAGTGCGCCAATGCATCATCCTGCAGGATCTTGCCGGGCATGCCGAGATCACCGTAGTTTTTGAAATGTTCACCGGCCATCCTGTGTTGCGGTACAGCCTGAAGTACAAGAATCTCTCCAGGGGGGATGCCTCCATCACCTGGATCAACATGGTGCCCTGGAGTTTCGACGACCTGGGCAAGCGCTATTCGGCGTTCCGAGTGAACCAGTGGAGCGTACTCCCCGTTCAACCCAGCGATTTTCAGCCGGTACAGAATCTGTTGGACATGACCAGCACCGCCGTGGAAGTCAACTCCGGCTCCGACGGGTTGCAATGCGGCTGGCTGGCGTTGCGCGACACCGAGCAGCGCGGCCTCTTCACCGGGTGGGAGTTCGACGGCCTTACTAAGACTACGGTGCGCCAGGCTGGCGACCAAGGCTACGTACAGTTCAGTTCCACCATTCTCAACCTGAACCATCCTGTGCCGCCCGGCGCGGAATTTCAGGTTCCAAATGCGTTCATCGGGCTCTTCCATGGCGACTGGGACGAGGCCGGATACCGCACGCAGCGCTTCGTGGAGGCTGTTCTGGCCAAGCCGGCGCCGGAAGCGAAGAGCTTCCCTTACGTTTCCTGGGACTCCTGGGGCTATCAGGACAAGATCGACGAGCAGACGCTACGCCGCAATGCCGAGATCGCGTCCAAAATGGGCGTCCAGCTGTTCACTGTGGATCTGGGCTGGGCGCGCAGCATCGGCGACTGGTATGCGGACGCCGCCAAATTCCCCGGCGGGCTAGGCGCGTTGTCCAACTACGTGCACTCGCTGGGAATGAAGTTCGGCTTGCACTTCGCGCTGGCCGAAGCCGACCCGGCGAGCCCGGTGCTCAAGGACAATCCGGATTGGACCGCCACCGATGAGAGTAACTATTTCGGCGCCAGGGCGCTGTGTCTCTCCAACAAGCCCACCCAGGAATGGCTGATTCAGGAAGCCATCCGCATGATCGACGAATACCATGTCGATTGGATCCTGCAGGACGGCCAAAACATGGTCAAGCAGTGCACCAAATCTACCCATACCCACGACCCGGCGGACAGTAATTACGCCAACTCCGTGGAGGGCATCAACGCGGTGGTTGCCGCCATCCAGCAGGCGCGGCCCAACGTGCTCTGGGAAAACTGCGAGAACGGCGGCAATATGATGACGTTCAACATGGTGAAGAGCTACGTCACGTCGATCACCAACGATGCCTCGGGCGCGCTGGCCTCTCGCAAGGCAGTCTACGGCGCCACTTACCCCTTCCCGCCGCGCTACGCGGAGCGCTACATGCCGGAATCCGATGGCTTCACGCCCTACGCCACGCACAGCTACCGTTTCGGCGGTCCCTGGGTATTGATGACCAGGCTGGCCGAGTTGCCTCCCGAACAGCTGGCATTCCTGCAAGATCAGATACAGAAGTACAAGAATCAACGCACCGACATCTCTGCCGGCAAAGTGTTTCACATCCTGGCGCCCGGCGCCAACGCGACGGATGCCATCCAGAGTTACAACGAAGTCACCGACACAGCTATCGCCGTGGTCACCCGCGCCGCTTCCAGCGGCGCCACCTATACGCTACGGCCCAAGGGTTTGCAGCCGCAGCAGCGCTACAGTGTGTGGTTCGAGATCGATGCCGCGACTTACTCGCTGAGCGGCGAGCAACTGATGTCGACCGGTGTTCGCGTGCCTCTGCCCACGCCTTACAGCTCGGACGTCGTGCACATCGAGCCGCAGTAATAACTGGCCCCAATCAGTCGAACACAACGGTCTTGTTGCCGTAACATAGAACGCGGTGTTCCAGATGCCAGCGGAGGGCGCGAGACAGGACGAGGCGCTCCAGATCGCGGCCCTTCTGAATGAGGTCGGACACTTGGTCACGGTGGGAAATGCGTACAACGTCCTGTTCGATGATGGGGCCTTCATCGAGTGTGTCGGTAACGTAGTGGCTGGTGGCGCCGATCAACTTGACGCCCCGGTTGAAGGCCGCGTGGTACGGTCGGGCTCCGACGAAGGCAGGAAGAAACGAGTGGTGCACGTTGATCATTCGCAGCGGAAATTCGCTAACGAACTCCGCCGATAGAATCTGCATGTAACGCGCCAGGACCACGATTTGGACGCCATGTTCGCGGAGCAAGCGGAGTTGCTCCTGTTCCGCCGCGGCTTTGGTGGCCGGCGAAATTGGGATGTGGTGGAAGGTAGTCTTGTGGAAGCGCGCGAGGGCTTCGGCGTCAGGGTGGTTGCCAATGATCAGGGGAATGTCGCAGGCAAATTCACCGGCCTCGGAGCGGTAGAGGAGGTCGGACAGGCAGTGCAGATACTGGGACACGAAAACCGCCACGCGAGGCCGATCGGACATCCGTTCCAGGCGCCAGCGGAGGTTGAGCTCAATAGCGAGAGCAGAAAACTCCTGGTTGAATGTGGCCAGATTGAAACCGTCGAGCGTCCATTCCACGCGCATGAAGAAGAGGCCAGCTTCGGGATCCTGATGCTGGTCGGCATGAGTAATACTGGCCCCGTGGCGGTAGAGCAGACCGGCTACGGAAGCGACCAGGCCTTTCCGGTCGGGAGCATCGATAAGTAGAACCGCGGTGCCGGGCATACGAACGTACAGGATAACCCGGCGAGCTGCCCTTCCCGATTGTTCGCAGTGGAGTGCTTACAGAATATAGCGGCTGAGATCCTGGTCTTTCACGATATCGGCCAGTTGCTTGCGCACGTAGGCGGCATCCACCTTTACGGTCTTCTTCTTCAGGTCGGGTCCTGCGAAGGAAACCTCTTCCAACAGCTTCTCCATGATGGTGTGCAGCCGTCGCGCGCCGATGTTCTCGCTGGATTCGTTGACCTGCGCGGCATACTTCGCCACTTCCTGCAGCGCATCGTCGCCGAAGGTGAGTTTGATTCCCTCGGTCTCCAGCAGGGCGGTGTACTGTTTGGCGAGAGCGTTCTTGGGCTCTTTCAGAATGCGGATGAAGTCTTCCACGGTGAGCGACTTCAACTCCACGCGGATGGGGAAGCGCCCCTGCAACTCGGGAATCATGTCCGAGGGCTTGGAGACGTGGAATGCGCCCGCGGCGATGAACAGAATATGGTCGGTGCGCACGAAGCCGTAACGCGTGTTCACCGTGGTGCCTTCCACAATCGGCAGGATATCGCGCTGCACGCCTTCGCGGCTGACGTCGGGACCGTGCCCGCTCTCCCGCCCCGCGATCTTATCGATCTCGTCCAGGAAAATGATGCCGCTCGATTCCACGCGCTCCAGCGCCGTGCGCGTCACCTGATCCATATCAATCAGCTTGGACTCTTCTTCCTGCACCAGATAATCCAGGCCTTCGGCGACACGCATCTTGCGGCTGCGCGTTTTCTGGCCGAAGAGGTTGGGCAGCATGTCCTTGAGGTTGATGCCCATTTCCTCAATGCCCGTATTGGTGGTGATCTCGAACGACGGCGCGCGGTCTTTGACTTCGATCTCTACCATGCGTTCATCGAGCTTGCCTTCGCGCAGGCGCTCGCGCAGCTTCTCGCGCGTACGTTCCACGCTCTCGCTGGGCTCGCCGGCGGCGGGCATCAGCAGATCGAGCAGGCGATCCTCCGCGTTGACTTCGGCACGGTCGGCAACCTCGTCGAGGCGTTCTTCGCGCACCATATCGATGGAGATATCCACCAGGTCGCGGATCATCGATTCCACATCGCGGCCCACGTAGCCAACCTCGGTGAACTTGCTGGCCTCCACCTTGAGGAACGGGGAATTTGCCAGCCGCGCCAGGCGGCGCGCAAGTTCGGTCTTGCCCACGCCCGTCGGTCCGATCATGAGGATGTTCTTAGGCATCACCTCTTCGGCCATCTCGGGGGGAAGTTTCTGGCGGCGTATGCGATTGCGCAGGGCTATGGCGACGGCGCGCTTGGCCTCCGCCTGCCCCACCACGTGCTTATCGAGTTCGCGCACGATCTCGCGCGGCGTCAGTTCGTCGAGTAGGGGCTCTTCATCCACGTTCTGCCCAGGGAGGTAGATGACCATATTATTCGAGCTCCTCGTAGGTCACGTTCGAATTGGTATAGATGCAGATATCGCCGGCAATCTTCATGGATTCTTCGACGATCCGGCGGGCAGAAAACTTGGTATTGCGCATCAGCGCGGTAGCGGCGGCGGTTGCGAAGGGGCCGCCGGAGCCGATGGCCATGACGCCCTCGTCGGGCTCGATTACATCGCCGTTGCCGCTTACCAGGTACACATTCTTGGTGTCGGCCACCAGCAGCAGGGCTTCCAGATGGCGGAGTGCGCGATCCGTGCGCCAGTCCTTGGCAAGTTCCACGACGGAGCGCGGAAGATTGCCGTTGAACTGTTCCAGCTTGGTTTCAAAGCGCGAAAAGAGCGCGAAGGCGTCGGCCGTCGAACCGGCGAAGCCCGCCAGAATTTTGTCGTTGTACAGGCGGCGCAATTTGCGGGCGGAACTTTTCAGAACCTCGCCCCCGAGGCTGACCTGACCGTCGCCCGCCATCACCACTTTATTGTCGCGACGAACACAAATCACCGTCGTCGATCGGATTTTCTCTCTCATTGTGTGTTGTAACTCTATTTTACCGCACCACCGGTGCGGAGCTATCGGAATGTTACATCACCATCGAGGCTGATCACGGAATGTAACGCGAAAGCCTCGCTTTTGGTGGGGTAATCCGTACGGAATTGCGCGCCGCGGCTTTCCTGACGGGCCAGCGCGCACCGAGCGATCAGCAGGGCCACCTGCCGGATATTGTGCTCTTCAGGAGATTGCGGCTCCACTTTCGCCAGTTGCGCGATGCCGTCTACCAACCCCTCGGCCGAACGCAGAATCCCGCATCTTTCCCACGCAATCCGCTGAACCGCGGTTAGCGAGTTCGCCGCGGGGCTGAAAGGGTACTCGCGCATCATACCGGGGCGGGCCGCGGTGGCTTCGCGCATGGCGCGCCCCGCACGAATTCCGAACACCACCCCTTCCAACAGCGAGTTGCTGGCCAGCCGGTTGGCGCCATGCACCCCGGTGCACGCCGCTTCGCCCGCCGCGAAAAGGCGCGGCACATTGGTGCGGCCATCCAGATCGGTACGCACACCGCCCATCGCATAGTGCGCGGCGGGCGCCACCGGAGCCGCTTCCAGCCCGATGTTCACGCCGTGCATCAGGCAGGTCTGATAGATGCGCGGAAAGCGCTCGCGGACGAAGGCCTCGCCGCGATGCGTAATATCGAGCAGCACATGCGGCGACCCGGTTCGCGTCATCTCGCTCACGATGGCGCGCGCCACCACATCGCGCGGCGCCAGTTCGAGCAGCGGATGATAGCGTTCCATGAAGCGCTCGCCCTGCGTATTGCGCAGCAGGGCGCCCTCGCCGCGCAAGGCTTCGGAAAGCAGGAAACGCGACGCACCGTCCACCGCCAGCGCTGTCGGATGAAACTGGACGAACTCGATGTCGCTGATCTCGGCTCCCGCGCGATAAGCCATCGCCACGCCATCCCCGGTCGCGACATCGGGATTGGTGGTATTCAGAAAGACACGACCCAAGCCGCCGGTGGCCAGCAGTACAGCGCGCGCGTAGATCGGAAGCTCGCGCTCTGCTTTGGCATCCCACGTCATGGCTCCGGTGACACCGCCATCGAGCAGCAGTTCGGTGGTAGCTGCGAAACTGCGAAAGGTGATATTCGGCAGCGTGCACGCCTTCTGATAAAGCGTACGGGCAATCTCGCGGCCGGTGGAATCGCCGTGCGCATGCAGGATGCGGTCGCGGCTGTGCGCGCCTTCGCGCGTAAACGCGAGCTTATTGCCCTCGCGATCAAACGCGGCGCCCCAATCGATCAGTTCCTGAATCGCCGCCGGACCTTCTTCCACCAGGGTGCGCACCGCAACGCGATCGCAGAGTCCGTCGCCGGCGTACAGAGTGTCCTGCTCATGCAGTTCGACCTCGTCGTCGTCGCTGAGCGCGACCGCGATGCCGCCCTGCGCGTATTCCGAGGAGGATTCCCGGAGGCTGTCCTTGGCGACTACCAGCACCGTGCCCGCTTCCGCGAGTTCGATTGCCGCGCGCATCCCGGCCACTCCGGCGCCGATTACAAGAAAATCCGGATTCATCCGTCACTGCAAGCATAGCAGGGGCGGTGCTCGGTACAATCAAATCCACGTAGGAGGGAACAGCGATGATCTTCGATGCCATACGGCAGGGTGATGCGGAACAGGTGCGCGCGTTGCTGGCCGCCAAGCCAGAGCTTGCATTGTTGCGCACGCCTGAAGGCGCGAGCACTGTCCTGTGGTCTGTCTATACGCGGAATGCCCACCTGGCGCCGCTGCTGCTGGAAGGTCGCGCGCCCGATTTCTTCGAGGCCTGCGCGCTGGGCGATGCGGCGCGAGTCGCGGAACTGGTGACGGCCGATCGGGAACTGGCCAACCAATACTCCGGCGATGGCTTCACGGGCCTCGGCTTCGCGGCATTCTTCAGCCAGGACGAAGTGGCGCGCACGCTGCTGGTTTCTGGTGCCAATGCCTGCCTGGCGGCGCGCAATGTGCTGGGCGTCTCACCGCTCCATTCGGCGTGCGCCTCCCGCAATCCCGCTGTAGTGAAACTCCTCCTGGAGCACGGCGCCGACCCCAATGCGGTGGAAGGCAACGGCATGACGCCCTTGCATACCGCGGCAGGCGGTGGAAACCGCGAGATTGTCGGCTTACTGGTGGCCGCCGGCGCAGATCGCGCGCTGCGCTCCAACGACGGCAGCACTGCCGCCGACGTGGCGCGCGCCCATGGCCACCCGGAGATCGGCGGCGAACTCGATCACGGCGCCTGAGAACTACTTCCGGCCAGCCAAGTCGATCCAGGGAACGCCCGGCGTGTCATGCCGCTTGAAGTGAATCGCCAGGGCGATCCCAGCACCTAGAATGATCGCGGCGGGAAGGAAATAGCGGAGCGCGGGAATGCCGATCAGAAAGATCGACATGCTGATCACGGCAAACAGTGATCCCGCCGCGCCTCCACCACCCTGAATCTTAGAAACATTGATCTGTGGGGTTGGAGCGCTTTCCGGCATACTGCACCTGTTACCTACAGGCTAGCACTCAGGACGCTACGTGGTAAAAAAGGGTGTATGCCCACTTACCAGGTTGAGACGCCCCAGCGGTGCTATTCCGCTATCGTAGAGCGCGGCGTAATCGGCCGGGCGGCAGAGTTCATTCCTCCCAAGACCGGAAAGATCTTCGTGGTGACCACCGAAGATGTGTGGCAGCACGCCGGCGCGCAACTGGCCGCTGGATTGTCCGCGACGCCCTATCAGGTGCTGCACCTGCCGGGCGGCGAAGAGCACAAGCGGTTGGTACACGTCGAAGCCCTGGCGGAGCAGATGGTACAACTGGGTGCCGACCGCTCCAGCATGGTGATTGCGTACGGCGGCGGCATCGTCAATGACATGGCGGGCTTCCTGGCCGCGATCTTCATGCGCGGGATTCCCGTGCTGCAGATCCCGACTACGCTGCTGGCGCAGGTGGATGCGGCCATCGGCGGCAAGACCGCGGTGAACCTGGTGAGCGGCAAGAATCTGATCGGCAGCTTCCATCAGCCCCTCGCCGTGCTCACCGACCCCGCCATCCTCGATACCCTGCCGGAACGCGAGTACCGCGCCGGCCTCTACGAAATCCTCAAGGCCGGCATCATCCGCGAGCGCGACCTCTTCACCTACCTCACCGAGCACAGCGACGACGTGCTGGCGCGCAAGCCGGAGGCCATCGACCACATCATCGCCGAGAGCGTGCGTATGAAGGCCGAGGTGGTCTCCAGCGACGAGCGCGAAGGCGATCAACGCCGCATTCTGAATTTCGGTCACACCTTCGGGCACGCCCTGGAAGCGGAAACGGAGTACAAGCGCTTCCTCCACGGCGAGGCGGTGGCGTGGGGCATGCGCGCCGCGGTCTACCTGGGCGAATCGACGGGCAACGTGTCGGCGGAAGACTCGGTGGATATCCTCGAGATGATCGCCGCGTACGGCCCCATTCCGCCCCTTACCGGTATATCCGCCGAACGCCTGCTGGCCCGCCTGGTTCACGATAAGAAGACCGTGCAGGGCAACGTGCACTTCGTCCTTCCCTTGCGGATCGGTCAAGTCACCGTGGTCTCCGGGGTGGACGAGAAACTGGTGCTGGACGCAATCCGGCTCGCGCTGGTATGAGCGGGAGCACGCCGGAGGGCGCGCGCACCGAACAGGAGGCATCGCGCTGGGTG
This sequence comes from Candidatus Solibacter sp., assembly GCA_039932635.1. GTDB lineage: Bacteria > Acidobacteriota > Terriglobia > Bryobacterales > Bryobacteraceae > Solibacter. The sequence goes on along the minus strand of JBDTPR010000018.1, from coordinate 6,652 downwards.
CGCGGCATGTTCGGCCGCGTGGCTCCGCGCTATGACCTTGCCAACCACCTCCTGTCCTTCAATATCGATCGCTACTGGCGCGCCCATACCGTGCGCCGTACCGCGGAAATTCTGCAGCGCCCCGACGCGCGCGTGCTCGATATCTGCTGCGGCACAGGCGACCTGGTGCTCGCGCTCTCCAAGCAGGGACGCCCGGTATTGGGGAGCGATTTTTGTCATCCCATGCTGGTTGCCGCGCATCAAAAGGTGCAGCAGCAGCGTGCGCCTGCCGTGCTGTTCGAATCCGACGCGCTGAATCTGCCGCTGCGCGATGCATCGCTGGATTTGTTGACTGTGGCCTTCGGCTATCGCAATCTCGCCAATTACGAATCGGGCCTCGCTGAAATGCGCCGCGTGCTGCGTCCCGGGGGCATGGCGGCAATTCTTGAATTCACCACGCCGCCCAACGCTGTGTTCGGCGCATTCTACAACCTGTACTCGCGGCGCATTCTGCCGTATATTGGCGGCTTGATTTCGGGCTCGCGCGATGCGTATACGTACCTGCCCGAATCGGTGCGCAAGTTTCCCGGCGCGCCGGAACTGGCGGCGATGATGCGCCGCGCCGGCTTCAGCGAAGTCGATTTCGAATACCTCACGGGCGGGATAGTAGCGCTGCACACGGGGAGAATACGATGAGCGATCACGATGAACTGCTGGCGAAATTGAATGCGGGACGCAGCGATCTGCTGGCCTCCGTCGAAGGCCTGACCAACGAGCAGGCGGCGCTGCGGCCGCCCGATGGAGGCTGGACTCCTCTGGAGTGCCTGGAGCACGTCGCCACGGTGGAAACGCTGCTGCTGCGCCGCCTGCAGACGCAATCCTCTGACATAACCGAAGAGTTGGGCCGCGAGCGCGAGCCGGATTTGTACGCGCGCATCTCGACTCGCAGCCACAAGATTCAGGCTCCGGAACTGGTCCATCCCAAGGGTCGCTTTACGACTGTCGGTGACGCCGTCGGTGCGTTCCTGGACGCACGCGAGCTCACCCTGCAATGGCTCGACCGGTGCGATTTCGATTTGCGCCGCCGCGCTGTGGATCACCCCGCGCTCGGACCGGCATCGGCCTATGAGTTTGTATTGATTATGGCGGCACACCCGGCGCGCCATGCGGCGCAGATTCAGGAAGGCCGCGCCGCCAGGTAGGACAGGCCTCCCGATTCGCCTGAGTCGTCCATCATTTATACTAATCGGATGCGCTTTGCCGTTTTCGTGGCCTTGGCCCTGCTCCGGGTCGTGAGCGTCCAAGCGCAAACCGGCGCACACGTACTGAGCTGCATGAACGGCGAAACGGTGGGCGACGCGCAGTCTGGCAACGCCGACTGGAACCGCAACCCCCCCGTCCACTTCGAGATCGAGCAGGATCCCGCCCGCGCGGCCTCTATTCGAAAGCTGCCCTCAAAGTCGATCGCGGGATTCGCCGCTTCCCGCCGTGTCCGTCAGGTCACGTTCCACGCCGAGGTGAAAGCCGCGGAGAGCTCGACGGAATCCGGCCGGGCGGAGATCTGGGCTGACGTAGTCAGCGTTGCCGGCGCCCGAACGCTTTATCATCTCTCACCGGTCAACCAGAATCCCGACGACCACGAACCCGGCTTCGGCCTCGACGTGGAAAAAGACCGCGACATCTCCGCCCTCGACGTCTTCGCCGCGACTCCGGACAAGACCCTTCCCCTGCTCGTCATGCAACTGAAGTCGCATTCCATGGGTGCCAATAGCGGCGCAAACGTGACCACCCGGCATTTGTTCGATTTTCGTACCGGACCACCGAAGTCCCGCGCCGCGCTCGACTGCGTCGAGTATCAGGCCGGCGGCGCATGCAACGCATATGATTCGTTATACAGTCAGCAGACCGACGTCGACTGCCAATGGATTGCGGAGCGGAACGATTTCCTCTGCACCCATACCCGCAGGGCCGTTCGGCTCTGGGGCGACACGGCCTGGACGGAGGTCTCCTATCTCATCTCCGGTGACATGCGCTGGCCTGCCGAGGTCGAGCCCGATTCTCCGCGCACACTCCCGGAGTGGGTGGACTCGCTTGCCGGCGGCTCCCCTGTCGGAGGCCATACGGTGCTGCCAATCCACGGCGACACTCACGTCCTCTGGCAGGGTCATCAAGGCACGCTCTTGGCCTCCCGCGGCGAGACTTCGCACCATTGGCCGAAGTTCACGCTGATTCATGGCCATCCCCAATCTGCGAGCGAACTGCCGGTACGCACGCTGGAGCCGGGCCAGGATAAGCCTTCGAACGACGAGGAGCCGTTACGCGGAATTGCTCCAGGTATCCTGGCGGGATCGCCGATGACGTTTACCGTCAAGGAACTGGGCGGGCCAGGAGGCGTGCAGTTTCTCCAGGTCCTACTCACTCAGGGCGACCACCGCTCGCTATTTTGGATTGGCATCGAGGAGAGCCACCGTGCCGAGGCCCTGTGGATTGCCACCGACGCTGCCGAGTACGACGTATGCCGCGAGGCGCATGTCGCGGCGTCGGCCACAAAGGCGCAGTGGCTCGGCGGATCTCGTACGCTCGCCACGCTGGATGTAGAGCCGCGCCGCTTCCTCAGTTCCGAAGGCGAGGGTTACCTGATGAAGAACGGGGAGCAAGGATCGAACCAATGCCCGCAAGACGTTCGCTTGAGCTGGACTAGTGAGACAGGCTGGCAGATCGCGGGCCAGGCCCGCGCCTGCAACGGCGAGACCGTCACGATCCGCGCGATCGCGATCTCCGCGACAGGCGAAATCACCGCCAACCCCGCCCCGATCTTCCGCCAGTAGTCTCGGGCGCCACCTTCGCAGGCTGCGTACGCGTAGTCGCACTACCTTCAAGGCTTGACCGTGAACAGTTGCGGCGCCTGCGGGTGTTCAGCTGTTGGCCTGCTGCACTGCGAACTTCAGGCTGGCCATCACGCGCTCCATCCGCAGCCGCTGCGCATGCCTCATGCGTAGGTGGACGAGCACCGCGAGATCGGCGACCGCGAGCAGGGCGAGCACGAGTGCATCGGAATTCATGAGTCGATTTCATCATGGAAGGCCGTGCTGCGCCAGAGCGTACGGTAACGGAACTTTTTGGCCATATTCAGATTCCAACCTGCAACTCGGTGGTACTTTTGGCTGAATTTGGACACGGTGGCGAGAGCCTTCGGCGACGGCGCAAGTTGCTATGATCATCGCCAGTGAAAACGATCCTACTTGGGCTGCTGGCCGCGGGATTACACGCCCAGACCACCGCAGAGGTGCGCGGTTCCGTGGTGGACGCGCGCGGAGGCGAAGCGCTGTCCAACGTCATCGTTCAACTGGTGGGCGGAAGCTATCGTGCGACCACCGACGCGGCGGGCCGCTTCCGCATCGGCGAGATCGCGCCCGGCGACTACGTCCTGAACGTGTCCACCGTTGGCTACCGGCTGGTGAAACGGCCGTTCCATCTGGATGCCGGACAGGCGCAGGAATTCGAAGTCATTCTGAGTCCCGAGACGTTCCGGCAGGTTGAATCGGTGGAAGTGCAGGCGAGCCCATTCGAGCCGTCGCGGCAGGATAGCCCATCGACCCTGGTGTTGGGCGGTAACGATGCCAAGAACCTGGCCAGCGTGCTTGCGGACGATCCCCTGCGCGCCGTGCAGGGGCTTCCCGGAGTGAGTTCGAACAACGATTTCGACGCGCGCTTCTCGGTGCGCGGGGCCGATTTCAGCCGCATCGGATTGTACCTGGACGGCGTGCTGCTGCATGCGCCGTTTCACATGCTGCAGGGCCAACAATCGTCGGGCTCGGCGACCGCGTTCAATGGCGATATGGTGGAAGAGTTGGAGCTCCACGAAGGCGCCTTCCCGGTGCGCTTCGAGGACCGCACGGCGGCCGTGCTCGACGTGCATTCGCGCGATGGCAGCCGCACCGGCACCAGCTTTCGCATCGCAGCGAGTGCGTCGAACGCTGGCGGGATGGCCGAGGGTCCGCTGGGAAAATCCAAGCGCGGCTCCTGGATGGTGGGCGCGCGCAAGAGCTACCTGCAGTACATTTTCCAACGCACGTTTCCGGATACGTCATTCATCTTCGGCTTCGAGGACGTGCAGGGGCGCGTCAGTTACGACCTGACGCCGAAGCACACGCTGACCCTGTACGTGCTGGAGAGTTTCTCGGAGTTGAACCGCGAAAACACATCCAGGCTGGGAGTGAACTCGCTGGTGACCGCGGGATACCACTACACGCTCGGCAACCTGGGGTGGCGCTATTCGCCCACCGCGAAATTACTGATCGTCAATCGCGTGGCCTGGATGCGCGAGAAGTTCGATAACTACAATCCCACTCGACGTCCGCTGGCGGCGGGCTTCTATGGCGAGTGGGTTTGGAATTCCAGTGCCACATGGATGTGGAACAGGCAGACGCCCATGGATGCCGGCGTCAGCGTGCGCCGCCTGCGCAGCAGCCGCTTCAGCAACCAGTTTTCGAGCACGACGCCGGCGCCTCGCCTGTTGGACCACTCCGATGGCACAGCCCTTCGCGAGAGCGGCTACGCGCAACAGAGCTGGATGCCGTGGGCTGGCCGGCTGCATTTCACTGCCGGCGTGCGTTGGGACCATCACTCGATAGACGATGTGGCGGCGGTCTCTCCGCAGGCCTCGGCGTCGCTGGCGCTGGCCGGCGGAACGCGCGTGCAGGTGGGCTTCGGGCAGTATGTGCAGTATCCCGAGATCGCGATTCTGACTTCGCCGTTGGGTAGCCGCGGACTGCTGCCGCTGCGCTCCAATCACTGGCTGGCGGCCGTGGAACAGCGGCTCGGACCGCGCACGCGGGTGCGGGCGGAGTACTACAATCGCGCGGACCGCGACCTGCCCTTCCAGCCGCTCTACGACCCGCGCCTGGTTGACGGAAAGCTGGTGGCGCCGCCGGCCAATCCGCGGTACCTGAATTCGCTGCGCGGCTACTCGCGCGGGGTCCAATTGTTCTTGCAGCGCTCCAGCGCCAACCGCGCCACCGGCTGGATCTCCTACGCCTTCGGCCGCACCGGCATGCGCGATGGCGTCACTCGAGACCACTTCCCGTCGGATTACGACCAGCGCCATACGGTGAACGTCTACGGCGGCTACCGGTTGAAGCCGACTGTCAACCTGAGCACCAAGATCAGCTACGGCAGCGGCTTTCCGATTGCGGGCTATTTTCAGCAGGTGGGCACGCTGTATTACCTGACTAACATTCGCAACGGGCTGCGTATGCAATCGTATTTGCGCAGCGATGTGCGCGTGAATAAGAGCTGGACGAAGGACAAGTGGAAGCTGACTCTGTTCGGCGAAGTGATCAATTTGACCAATTGCAAGAACTACATTTTCGATAGCTTCAACGGGTATAACGCGAAAACGTTCCAGGCATTCATGACGCTGGACACTACGTTTCCGATTCTGCCAAGTGCCGGCATTGTCTTCGAGCGATAGAATGGTCGCATGCTTTTTCTTGCCGCTCTGGTAGCTTTGCACTTGCCTCCGGTGTCTTCGACGGCGCCCAATCGCCAACCGCAAATGGCGGCGGCGGGGAATACCGTGGCGATGGTCTTCGGATCTGGAGAGGGAATCTGGCTGGCGCGATCGCAGGATAGCGGCCGGAGTTTCGACACTCCGTCGAAGGTCGCCGCTCTACCCAAGATGTTGCTGGGACGGCATCGCGGCCCGCGGGTGGTGTTCAGCGGCAATTCGATGATCGTCAGCGCGATTGCGAGCGACCCCGGCGACCTGGTAGCGTGGCGGTCCACCGATGGTGGGCGCACGTGGTCCGCGCCTTTGGCGATCAACGATAAGACCCAGGCTGCGCGCGAAGGCTTGCATGCCATGGCGGCGGATGCGGACGGTCATCTGGCCGCGGTGTGGCTGGACGATCGCGGCGTGAAGGGGAAGCGGCTCTACGGGGCGTTCTCAGACGATTCCGGGCGCACGTGGTCGCGCAATGCGATGCTGTACGAATCGCCCGACGGGACGATTTGCGAATGCTGCGACCCCTCGCTGGCGGCGATCGGGCGCGGCGAATTCGTGGTGATGTGGCGCAATAAGCTCGGCGGCTCGCGCGACCTGTACACCATGCGCCTGAAGGACGGCAAGCCCGCGGGCGCGGCGGCGAGGCAGGGCGAAGGGACGTGGAAGCTCGATGCCTGCCCGATGGATGGCGGCGGACTCGCTGTGCGCGACGGGCAGATTGCCAGCGCCTGGCGGCGCGAGCACGATATTTATCTCGCGGCGCCCGGGAAACCGGAAGTCAAAGTGGGCGCCGGAATGGACGTGGCGTTCGGCGCTAATGCCAAGGGGTTCTTCGTAGCGTGGACGACGCCAACGGGAATCGCGCTGCATGCCCCCGGAGCGGCCAGTGCGTCGCAGGTGTCGGCAAGCGGCGCGTTCCCCACGCTGGCAGCGATGCCCGATGGCGGCATGCTGCTTGCTTGGGAAGAAAAAGACGGCACGATCGCAACCCTGCGCCTGTAGGAGCTTTTGCACTCTACCTACTGCTGTGCATCGGTCTTTGTGGGGCAGACTTTAGTCTGCGCACCGACTTCAGTCGGTGCCTCCGAGCGAAGCTCGGATACCTCGGAACTCCGGCCTGCGGCCGGTGTACCGACTGAAGTCGGTACGCAGGCTGAAGCCTGCCCC
>JBDTPR010000017.1:0-25178 GCA_039932635.1 Candidatus Solibacter sp. | reverse complement strand
AGAGCATCTCGTCGTTCCTCCGCTACTTCGATGCGGTGAACCGGCGGGCGGTGCCAGGGCGGTACCCTGATGTCGCACGGCGCCGCCCGGACCCACCAGATCGTATTTCATGGATTCGCCCGGCGCCGCTGCGTTGATATCCAACGAGAGAGCCGAGAGCGGCTGATTGCGCCAGACAGCCAGCACCTGTTCCTCGCCACGCGCCGCGGCGCGCAATGCCACGGGAGCGACGACCTGCGGGGCTTCCGCCCAGCGCAGGTTCGGAATCACGACGAGACCCTGCCATGCCGCCAGGCAGCCCATCGCCGCCGCCGCGGACGAAGGAACCAGGGACGACGGCAACAGCCACGCCCGCCAGCCGAGGCGAGGCATTTCCCTCACCGCCGCCGGCTTAGGGCGGCGGGCTTCGTCCTCCGCACAAACCGCGTGGATCCCGCGCGCCAGCGCCTCCCCGGCGCGTACCTCATCGGCGCAAGCCGGACAATCGAAATAATGAGCCTCGAAATCGAACCGCTCAGGCTCGCTCATCTCCCCTAACAGGTAACGCTCCGAGGCTTTCGTGGCCAGCGCTTCTTGATGCAACATACTCATCCCAATGGTGTCGCGCGATTGGTTTTCGTTTCAACGCGCCGTAAATAGTCTGTTCGGAAACGCTGTTTGGCGCGGTGCACTAAGACACGCAAGTACTCACGGTCGACCTGCAGCAGACGGCAGACCTCTCCCTTATCGCGTTCCTCGAAGAACAGCCAGCGCAAGATCTTACGGTCCTTCTCAGGAAGCTCGGAAATCACCTGACGCACCTCGTTTCGCGCCTCCTCGTCAACCATCCGGTCGTCAACCGATTTTTCCGACGAAGCGCGGTCCTCCACCGGATCGGCCACCCGCCCCTGGGAGCGGTATACCTCAAAGAGGACATTGGTGCAGACGGAATTGACGAAAGAGCCAAGCGCTTCGGGACTCTCGATGCCGCTCTGACGGAGAGTCCTGAGCACTCGCAGGAAGGTTTCCTGGATTGCATCCTGAATGAGTTCGGGAGCGCGCAGGCGGGAGCGCAGCTTGATAGCCAGCAACTCGCCGAAATAGGCCACGAAATCACGCTCTGTTTCGGCGTCGAAATTGATCAGCCGATAAACGTATTCGGCATCGAAGCTCTGACGCTGCACGATAGACGTTATTATACAGCGCGGTACCATAGATCGCCGGAAAACCCCGTAGCGGCTACATTTCAGCGGCTACCGGACCCCGGAGGTGGGTGCTTCGCCGCTGAGCGGGGGGTGATGAGGGGATACCTGGCTGCGTACGTCACTGCAGACAACAAGGGCTCCCGCACAGGCCTCCGAACCTGTACGGGAACGCTTTCGCAGGGTTGGCCCGCCGGAACATCGCGAAGATGGGCAGGCCATTTGACCCGGATTTGACCGGGGGAGTTTGATTATTAGTGCGCCGGCGGACCGGATCGTTTCATCAGTGTGAAAGATTTTCCGGAGCGATACGATCCGCCCGCCCGATACACCATTAGTCGAAACCATTCTGGAGAACACGGTGAACCTGCATATCCCAGACGTCAGAATCCTCGAAGTCCACCCCTGCCACGAACCACGCCATCACCCCTCGACATCATCGTGCCTTGAGGAGCGGAATGAACTGGGCATTCCGCTGCTACTCCGCGCCGTCCGCGACGCGTCCGAACTGGGTTACAACTTCTTAAGTGTCGGCGGCGCGGAACCGCTGCGCTACCCTTCCCTGGCGGCATTGTGCCGCGAAGCTCATCAACGCGGCATGCTCACGTCCACCTTGACGCGCTCGGCGATGTTGACCGGCCCGCAACTGGAATGGCTGCGCTTCTCGATCGATCTGCTTGGCGTCGAAGTCACCGGCCGCAGCATCGTTTCGCGGCGGCGCGGCACTAAGAACGCTCAATCCCTGGAGAACCGCCTGGAGTGCATCCGGCTATCGGGGATCCCCTTTGCGATCGTGTTCCCCCTGACGGCAGATTCGCTGGCGGACCTGGAGTGGGCCGCGGAATACGCCACCGCGCAGGGCGCAGCCATCCTCCAGGTGCGTCCCGCCAGCGAACTCTCGGACGAACAGATGGCCACCGCCTGGATGATGGTCGAATGCTTGAGCGAGTTGCAGCGCGGTAAACTTGTGATCCATTTCGACGCCGTCAATCGCTACAACCTTCCCACCGAGCCCGACGACCTGGCGTCGTGGAAGCACGATGTCGAACGCGAGGCACGCTACCTGGGAGAAGTGCTCTCGCCGCTGGTGCTCGAAAGCGATGGCACGGTGTCTCCTCTGCGTCATGGCTTTCCGCGCCGCTTCGCGCTGGGCAATGTGCATGAAGAGCGCATCACTGTAATGGCGGCCCGCTGGATCGAAACTCAATCCACGGCCTTCTGCGACGTCTATGGCAAGGTGCTGCGCCAGGCTCGGACGGCGGACCGCATGTTCGGCGATCTCTACCACATGCTGTCGGTGGCGGCAGAGGATACGGAAATCGGGCGCTCGGCTTCCGGAAGCTAGTGTTATCCACGTGAATCCGTGTCCATTCGTTTGAGAAAGACTCGCTACAAACTAAATCCTCAATCAGAGCCGCGACCGTAAGGAAGCGGTAGCTAACTCGGTTTGGGCGACCGCATGCCGACCGCTCTTTACCGTCGCGGCTCTGATTGGGGTTCACAATACCTCACGGCTCGCTACCAATAAAAAAGGAGGCCGGTTACCCGGCCTCCTTTTTTCTACTGCGGTTGGTTTAGGTCTAGAACACGAAGCGCAGAGCCAGACGCAAGCTGCGTCCGAGCTGGAACGAGTTCGCCATGCCGTACTGCTGGTTCAACGTCAACTTGCTCTGCACGCCGGCAAAAGCACCGGTACCATTGATCGCATCGATGTAGTTGAAACCATTCATGACCTTACCCCAATCGAACTGCGGGTCGCCGGAGAAGCGCGACGCGCGCGTGGGGCTGACCAGACCGGTAGCCAGGATGTTTTCCGACACACCTAGGGTGGAGCGGTGGTTCAGCGCATTGATCACGTTGAGTTCGAATTCCATGCGCATCCCTTCGTGCACCGGAACTTCATGGTGGACGGAGATATCAGTCTGGAAGAACGGGTCGGAGCGGGCATTGTCGGTCACGCCGCTCTTCACAACGTCGCCATTGGCGGAGCGGGTCAGCTCAGCGAACGAGCTGCGGCCTTCCGCCCACATGCAAGCCGAACCGGTACCGGTAACGGCCAGGCAGGAGTAGAGCGGCACCCCCTGGAAGAGCATCTGGTTGATGCCGACCGTGGTGGTACCAACCTTCGACTTCAGGCGATACGACAGGAACAGCTTGGCGGTGTTCGGACGATCCGTGGCCAGTGGACCATCGTCGATCTTCCCGCTGGGCAGGTAGGTCATGGTCGGCAGATCGAACAGACGGCTGTTGTTGGGGGCCGAACGTCCGGTGACTCCGCCATCCGTCGGTTCGGAGTTGGTCAGGCCGGGGTAGTTACCACGCAGCTTGCTGTAGGTGTATGTGACTTTTCCAAACCACTTGCCAGTAGCGCGCTTGGCGAGACTAACTTCCATACCGTCGTAACGGCGGGAAGCCGGTACCACTGCGGGGCATTCGGCGCAGAACGGAGTGTTATTGAGATAGTTGACGCCGGCCGCATTTGGGATCACAGTCGGGCGGTGCAGAAGGTCCGCAAACTGGGTACCCGGGTTGCCGATGTAGAAGCCCAGGTTATCGGTGATCGACATATCTTCGATCGTCCGATCAAGGCGCTTGCGGGAGTAACGGGTTTCGACCTTCCAATCGCGGCTGAGCTCGAAGTCCACGCCGGTCACAAACTCGTGTTGCAGCATGGGTTTCATATCGGGCGAAATGGCCGGATCGCGCGGATCAGCCTTAGTGGCACGGAAGTCAACGTTCTCGATGAAGCGGGCGTTCACGCCCGGAGCCGGACCAGTTGCGGGGCAACCGCCGCCAACCGGATAGCTGGGCTGAATCGTGCCGGCGTAGTTCGGGTCATCCAAGGCATATACGCAGTTGTGCCAGTAATCGCTACCGAAGGAACCGCGCGCCAGGCCCATCTTCATGATGTCGTAGAATTTGCCATAGCTCGCGTAGACCTTCACCTTGCCGTTGTGCAGCAAGTCGTAAGCGCCGCCGATACGCGGAGCGATCTTGTCGCCCCAGCCGAACTTCACGGACGGGAAGCGAGTCGGATCGTAAGGAGGCTGGATTTCGTTGTCTAGCCGGATACCCAGGTTGAGGGTCAGACCGTGTCCGACCTGCCAGGCGTCCTGGAAGTAGATCGCCTTGGCGCTCTGCGAAGATCCGCCGGTGTTGACTACGCCGGTGCCGACGATGAAGTAGCCGTAGCGTCCCTGGCAAGCGCTCTTGCCGTAGGCCGAGAGGTTGGCAGCCTTGATGCCGTCACAGACCGTGTTGTTGGTCACCGGGGTGTACTCGGAGGTGCCGGGGTAAAGGGCCACAGCGCCGCCGTTGTAGGTGCGGAGCACTTCGTTGGACTGAGTCTGGTAGAAGAAACCGCCCTTGAAGGTGTGGGTTCCGCCCAGATGTCCCACGAAGTATGAGGCATCGATGTTGATACCCTTTCGCTTAAAGGCGTCATACGCGTAGGCTAGGTTGCTGGGGATATTGGCGAACCCGCTATTGTTGACCAGTGCCGCAGGCATCAGAGCGCCCGCCAGGTCGGTCCCGGTGGCAGGCGAGTTCTGCGCCCACGAGAAGCGCAGTCCCTGCGGAATGCCGCGCTGTTCGTTGTTCTGGAAGAAGTAGCCGTAACGCGCGCTGACCACCAGTTTGGCGGTCGGCGTCCAGTCGCCGCCGAAGCTGAAGACCGAGAGCGGGTTCACCGAACCGGCATCGGAGCGGAACGTGTTGGGATCCGTAGTGCGGCCGGTGTTGAGCTGACCGGGGATGTTGCTGTCCTGGCCGCCCAGCGTGCCGGTGTTGCGGGAATATCCGTAGTTCCAGGAGCCGAACAGGCGCAGGTTGTTGGTGACACCGTAGTCGAGACGGTTGTATGCGTTGTGCTGCGTGGTGGTCTGCGTGAGAGTCCGGTTGCCGGGGTTGGCACTGGTGAAGTTGGTGGTACGGCGAACCGTGTTGTGGCTCGGGATATAGCTGGAGAAGATCCACAGCTTGTTCTTTACCAGGGCTCCGCCAACAATGTAGCCGGGCTCGATGGTGGTGTTCCAATCCTTCTTCGCCGAGTAATATTCGGGGGTCGCGCCCAGGCGCGTGGTGGTGTTGGTGGAGGTGGACGGGTTGGCGCGCAGGGCGCGGTCGCCGTTATTGTTGTTCATGCGGTTGTCCTGGTAGTAGGTGACCAGGGAACCGTGCCAGTTGTTGGAACCGCGCTTGGCTACCGCGTTAATCACGCCGCCCAGAGCGCCGCCGAATTCCGCTTCAAAACTGCTGGACTTGATCTGGACTTCTTCCACGAAATCCATCTGGAAGCTCTTGCCGACGCCGCCGTTCTGAATGCCGGTGGTGTTCACACCGTCGATCAGAAATACGTTTTCGCCGTTGCTGGCGCCGTCGATCTGAAAGCCGTTGCCTGCACCGGTATTGCCGGCCTGCAAGGGCTCCATGCGCGCACCGGCGGCAAACGGAATCACGGACTGGAAGGAGCGGCCCTGCGGCAGCTGATCCAAAACTTCACGCGATACGGTCGCCTGTACCTTGCTCTGCGTGACGTCGATCACCGAAGCATCCGAAGAAACTTCGACGGTTTCGGCAACCGCGCCCACTTCGAGCCTCACGTCGACGTTCGGCAGGCGCCCCACCGAGAGATCGATACCGACCTGTTTGAAGGTGCGGAAGCCGGGCACCGTGACCGACAGGGTATACATGCCCGCCGGCAACTGCGTTACGCGATACGCGCCCGAGTCATCCGTCTTAACTCTTCTGTTTCCAATCAGGGCAGGACTCGTAAGTTCCACCGTCACATTGGCAACCGACGCGCCGGAGGGATCTTTCACCGTTCCCTGCACGCCAGCTGTAGTTTCCTGTCCGAAAGCGCTCGATCCTATGAGCGCGAATAGTACTACCGGTAGTAGCCGCCACATTCCCTTGTAGGGAGTTTGCATTTTTTTCTCCTCGCAAAAATTCGGATTCGGTAGGTTCGAAATCCGTAGTTCCGATGGGGGCCCTTCCGACCTCTGACAGGAAAGCCGCTAATGCGCTCGTCAGAACCCCTCCAAATAACCAACCCCTTAAAGCAAATCGACCTGCCACGAAGGCAGGTGTTAACGATCCGTTAAGTCACCACGAGTTAATTTGGTAAATTGTCCTTGATTTTACTGAGGAAAGCAAGCGGTATTTGGCGCAACAGGGGTAAACTGCAAGTTGCAATTTGCCGCACGTGTTTGAAATTTAAGCAGTTAGTTAGCATCCACTGTAGGGTGGTGCCCTACTTTGGGGTTAATCACCACCACGGACCAGTGGTTTGTCAGGCAGCATACTGTGTGCGCTTTAACGCTCTGGGTGTAATCTCCCACTGCTAGGTCACCCCCTGAAACCACCACTCGAAAGTGGGGCTTTATACAACAGCCCGGATGTCATGTCGTATAGAGATTTTCCGCACCAATGAGGTAAACTGATGATAAGATCTATTTATCCTTATTAGAGGCCAAACACGTCTCGGACCCGGCACTTTGCGCGGTCTGGGTTTACCAATGATCAGGGCTTACCCGCCTTTTCCTCAAACACTCCATGGGAGACGCTCCATGCGTAGAAACGCTCTTGCAGTATTTAATGAATTGCCCCGCCTGCTCTGGATCCCGGCACTCATCCTCATGCTCGGATTCTGCGCCTTGGCGCAGGAAACCACCGGCAGCATTTCCGGCACTGTGACCGACCCGTCCGGCGCGGCGATTCCAGACGCCAAAATCGAAATCTCCGGCCCCTCAATGGTCCGTGCGACAACGTCAAATACCGACGCCACAGGCACTTACAGCGTGGGCAGCATTCCCGCCGGACAATACATCGTCGCCGCCACCGCGCAGGGTTTCGGCACGATGCGCACGGTTGACGTGGCGGTGGTATTGGGCCGCGCCACGCGCGTGAACTTCCGTATGGAAGTAGGTAAAGTCACCGAGAGCGTGGATGTTAACGCGAGTGCGGTGATGGTGGACACCTCCACCAGCCAGTCGGCCGTTGCCGTCGATAAGAGCTTCTTCGACCTGCTCCCTAAAGGCCGCGGTTTCTATGACTTGATCGCCATCGCACCGGGTGCCCGCAATGAGTCCAAGACCGGCGGCTACCAGGTGGACGGCGCCTCGGGCTCCGAAAACACCTACTATCTGGACGGCATGGAAGTCACCAACATGCAGACCGGCGTGCTCGACGCCAAGAACCGTATTCCGGTCGAGGCCATTCAACAGGTCCAGATCAAAAACGGCGTCATGGAAGCCCAGTACGGCGGCGCCATGGGCGGTGTCATTAATGCGGCAATCCGCAGCGGCACCAACGATTTCCACGGCGAAGTGGGTGTCTATTACAACAATGACAACATGAGTGCCCGTCCGCGTCCCATCCTGGAAATGGATCCTAATGACGCAACCCGCTCCAAGTCGCGCTATTTCCAGAGCGCCATGGACAACTACACTACCTGGAATCCCATCTTCAACATCGGCGGACCGATTATTAAGAATAAGCTGTCGTTCTTCACCGGTTACATGCCGAGCACCACAACCACGAACCGCGACGTGACGGCCCTGGCCGACAACAAGACGCGATCCTACACCTCGAAGGAACGGCAGCAGTACCTCGTCAACAAGCTGGATTTCATGCCGTTCAGCAAGGTGCGCATCAATGCCAGCCACATCTGGAGCCCGAACTACACCCAGGGCACGCTCCCCGCGCGTCAAGGCACGGATTCCCCCACCACACCGTTCGCAGATCGCGGACAGTACACACAGGGACAGATCCTCTCCGGACAGCTCGACTACCTGGCCACCAACAAGCTGATCCTGAGCTTCCGCGGCGGTTACAACTACAATAACCAGACCGACCGCTACGCCGTGAGCAGCACCACCTTCGTGTACAGCTCGGCCAACAGCATGTACCCGACCTTGCCTTCCAGCCTGCAGCGCTCCGCTGCCGGATGGGTCACGCAGGGCGGCGCACGCCGCGATTACGACATTTACACGCGCGTCAACCTGAACGCCGACGCCAGCTACATGGCGAACTTCCATGGTCAGCACAACTTTAAGGGCGGCTGGCAGACCAACCGCCTGTCCAACTCCGTGCAAAACCTGACCTACCCAACCGGGTATTACCGCTACTACTGGGATCAGAGCTACACCTGCGTCACCTCCCAGTGCTCCGGCAAGCAGCGCGGCACCTATGGCTACTACCGCTGGTACACCTACGGCGATAACGGCGATGCCTCCAGCGACAACCAGGCAATGTTCTTCCAGGACAACTGGCGCGTCAACAAGCACCTCACCCTTAACCTCGGCCTCCGCGCAGAGCGTGAGTTCCTGCCCAGTTTTTCCAAGCAGGGAATCGCCGCGGCGCCTCCCATCAAGTTCGGCTGGGGCTCCAAGCTTTCGCCGCGCATCGGCGGCGCCTGGGATCCCAACGGCGATGGCAAGATGCGTCTTTATGCTTCCTTTGGCTACTTCTACGACGTCATGAAGTACGAAATGCCGCGCGGCAGCTTCGGCGGCGCCATCTACATCACCAACTTCTACGCGCTCGACGATCCCAATATCATGAACACCAACCAGGGCTATCCGCCGGATCCCAAGAAGCTCCCGGGCAAACTCTTCGAGAGCGTGGATTGGCGCATTCCCTCTAACGACCCCAACAACAACACCGTGGACAAGAACCTGAAGCCGATGAAGCAGCGCATGTTTGACGTCGGTTTCGATTACTCGTTGAATTCCACCATGGTCGCTTCCCTGCGCTACACCAACCGCCGCCTTATCCGCACCATTGAAGACGTCGGCACGCTCGGCGCCGACGGCGAAATCTACTATATCGCCAACCCCGGCGAAGGCCTCACCATCGACCCCAAGACCTGGGAAGCCGGCATCCCGGTGACTCCAAAGGCTCGGCGCGATTACGACGCCGTCGAGTTCCGTATCGACAAACGCTTCGCCAAGAGTTACCAGTTCGCCGCCAGCTACACCTGGAGCCGCAGCTACGGCAACTATAGCGGCCTGGCGAGTTCCGACGAAGATACTTCCACCAATTC
Organism: Candidatus Solibacter sp.; assembly: GCA_039932635.1. GTDB lineage: Bacteria > Acidobacteriota > Terriglobia > Bryobacterales > Bryobacteraceae > Solibacter. Next base: position 15,953 of record JBDTPR010000017.1, on the reverse strand, counting down.
CACCGGCGTCGGGCGCAATGCTCCCAACGTCAATCGCTACTACGACCTGCCCTGGATCGGCTACGACCAGAAAGGTCACATGGCGAATGGCCCGCTCGGCACCGATCGCCCGCATACCTTCAAGTTCTTCGGCGGCTATTCCAAGAAGAGCAAGATCGGCAGCACTACGCTGTCGCCGAACATCTCGCTTTACTCCGGCGTCCCGCTGACCACCAACATCAACGTGGTCTCCACCACCCCGGCCTATCCCTTCGGCCGCGGCGACATGGGCCGCACGCCCATGTTCCATAACTTCGACCTCAACCTGATCCACGATTTCAAGCCGTTGAAGAATCACGAATCGGTACGCATGAAGGCCGAATTCACCGTTTTCAACCTCTTCAACAACAGCACCATCACCAACCGCGATTCCAACCTGCTGCACGTGGACGACGGCCAGTTGACCTTCAAGAACGATGCCGATGTCTTCAAGGGCTTCGACACCTACGCGTTGATGAAGGCGCAGGGCGACCGCATCAGCCCGCTCTACGGCTTGGCCAGCGGTTTCCAGGCCCCCCGTTGGGCTCGCGTTCAGTTCTCGTTCTCGTTCTAGAGAACTTCGAACTTACCCAACAATGGCGGCTCCCCACCCGGGGAGCCGCCATTTCCTTTTTGTGACTGTGGTGGAACGTACCGGCAGCGCGATACTCGCACGAGCGTCGTGGGGCCGAAGGCCGGAGTTTACTCGTGGCGTAGCGCCACCATCGGATCCACCTTCGCCGCGCGGCGCGCCGGCACGTAGCAGGCGACCAGCGAGACCGCGCTCAACACCAACGGACCGGCGATGAACACCACCGGGTCTGACCCGCTGACCTCGTAGAGCATCCCTGCCAGCACCTTGCCCACCAGGAAAGAAAGCACCAGGCCCGCCGCCGCGCCGATCGCGGTCAGCACGACGCCTTCCCTCACCACCAGCCGCAGCGTATCCCTGACGCTGGCGCCAAGAGCCATGCGTATGCCAATTTCGCGCGTACGATTGGCCACCGTGTACGAGCGTATGCCGTACAGCCCAATCATCGCCAGCAACAGCGCCACGCCGCCGAAGATGCTGAACATCGTGGCCGCGGTGCGTGTGATCCACAGATCGGCGCTGCCATCCATGTGTTGCCGCATGGTCTTGAGCGCCAGCACGGGAAGCACGGCATCGTAATCGCGGATCTCGCGGCGCACCCGCTCCAACATTCCCGCTTCCGTACTCACTTTCAGATGGAGATTCATCCCCATCTGAAATTCCTTGCCCATCGGCAGGTAGACGTGGGGCTCCTCTCCGCGACCCACGATGTGTTCGCGAACGTTGGCCACAATTCCCACCACTTCCACTTCCCTGCCCGCCTCATCGCCGCTCAGGACCACGTGCTGACCCAGCGCGTCGCCATCCGGCCACAAACGCTTCGCGGCCAGAACGTCGAGCACCACCGCCGAGCGCGTCTCCGCTTCCACCGGACGGAAGGAGCGCCCGCGCAGCATCGCGACCCCCATCGCCTGGAAGTAATCGCCCTCGACGATGTTGGAGCGGCAGCCTACGACCTTGGCTTTGTCGTTCGGGTCTGTGCCGGGCCGGCGCACGCCGCGCCCGTTGGAGACCATGCCGAAGGGCACGGTGGCGGCCGCGGACGCCGCTTCCACACCAGGCAGCGCGCGAAGCCGCGCCAGCAGCGCGCGATACGTTTCGCGCGCCCGCGTCTGGTCGTAACCCGCCAGGCTGGGGTCAAGTTCCACCACGATCGAGTTGGCCAGGCGGAATCCCGGCGCCATGCCCGCGGCACGGAACCCGCTGCGGATGAAGAGCCCGGCGGCCGTCAGCAGCACCAGCGAGAGGCAGATCTGCCCCATCACCAGCAGATTGCCGCGCGCCAGCAGGCGGCCCCGGCCGGTTCCCGGCACGCCGTCTTTCAGATCGCTCACCAGGTTTGGACGCGAGAGATTCCACGCCGGCATGAAACCGAAAAGCAAGGTGCTGAACAGGCAGAAGCCGAACGTCGCGGCCAGCACACGCCAATCCGGCGCGCCGCTGGACACCATGTCGCTAGGCGCCATGCCGCCCATCGATGCGACCAAAATCTTCGTGCTCCACCAGGCGATCGCCAGTCCGGCGGCGCCGCCCAGCAGCGCCAGTATGAAGCTCTCCGAAACCAGTTGCAGCACGATATCGCGACGCCCGCCGCCCAGCGCCAGGCGGATGGCGATTTCTTTACGCCGGGCCGCGCCGCGCGCCAGCATCATGTTGGCCACGTTCAGCGAGGCGATCAGCAGCACCACTCCGGCCATCGAGAGCAGCAGCGCGGCCGGCACGCCGAGGCCTTTCCCCGAATCGGGCGAGTCCGACACACTCATGCGCGAGAGCGGGCGCGCCAGCAGCGCCTGATCTTTGTTCTCCACCGGCCACGCCTTCTCCATGGCCACTGCAACTCCCGAGAGTTGGGCATCGGCCGCGGCCAGCGACATCCCCGGACGCAGACGCGCCAGTACGATCAGCGCGTGGTTGCTGCGCGATGCCAGGGAGCGGCCGTGATTTTCGAAGTCATTCATCAAAGCCTCGTAGACGCCCATCGGGAGATACAGCTCCGGACTCACCATCGCGGTGGTGCCGGTGAAGCCCTCCGGCGCGATCCCCACCACGGTGTAGTGCCCGCCGTTCAGGCGCAGCGTGCTGCCCAGCATCGCCGGGTCGGCGCCGCGCCGCTTCCAGTACGAATAGCTGGCGATCGCCACCGGAATATTGGCGCCCGGCCGCTCTTCCTCGTCGCGGAAGGCGCGCCCCCGATACATGTGCACACCCATGAAGTCGAAGTAGTTCGACGTGACGATATCGCTGAAGACGCGGTGCGTCGTCTCGCCTTCGGTCAGGCCGACCATGGCGAGATTGTGCGCGGCTATCCCTCCAAAAGCGCCGGCCTGCGCCCTCAGATCCACGAAGTTGGGAAAGGAGAACGCTCGATAGGTATCAGGCTTTTTAGTATCCCGGCTATATAGTCCTACCAGTTCCTCTGGATTGCGAATCGCCAGAGGTTTCAGCAGGAACGCATTCACCAGGCTGAATATCGCGGCGTTTGCGCCGATTCCCAACGCCAGTACCATAACGGCGGAGATCGTGAAGCCGGGCCGCTTCACCAATGCCCTGATTCCGTGGGTAAATCTGCTCATTGAATTCGCTCCTTGAGCCGTCCAAGCGCGAAATACGAAGGGTACGGCCCAAAAGTTCGCTCGAAATGGCTGCTCGGCCTAAGGAAAACCCTGGATATCCAACGTATTAGTGCTAATTGCATAGAACCGCTACACTAGTACACTGCTGGTACGAACCATCCTATCCGCACGACCGTAACTGTAGCATCATGAGTCAGATGATTCACATCCACTACAGCAACGGCCGGGTGCTCCACGGGGTGGTGCTCGCCTTCGGTGACCGCGTGGTACGCATCGCAGTCCAGGATTCAGACGACGCGGTGGAATACCGCCTGGTCAACCATGTTTGGGTTTCCGAGGACTGCGAAATCGTAAGAATGGAATTCGCCGACGAAGTGTATCCCGTGAACAGCGAGGTACTCGACCCGCTCGACCCTTTAGTGGAATTCACCGCGCCGCTGCACGCCGCACCGCGCGTGATGTAGCCGCCCGCGGGAACTAGCGCGAACGCACGTCGACAATTACCGAGGTCCGAATCGGATCGCATTCCGGGTACCCGAATTCCAGTCGCATGCCGCGCCCGATGTACCTCATCTTGATCATCGACCCGCCCCACGTGGACCCGTGAATCGTCACCGGCACCGGTTGCGGGCAGAACACCGGGTGCCCCGAAATCAGCGCCTGATCCCAACCCTTGTAGAGGATTGTGTAGGCACGATTCTCGGTCTGCACTTCCAATACGGTTCCCGGCATCAAATCCTGCAAATGCACGCCGCCCTCGATTTCCGAATGGACGATGTTGTGATTGACCCCGTCGCTGAGGTTGACGTGCGGCGGAAACAGCCGGGTTGGATTAAGAGCAGTGTCCACGAAACACCAGCTTACTACCTTGAGCCCTGCACGTGTCGGGCCGTTTCTGTCTCACGTACCATAACCTGAAGTTGGGGCGGCTAAAGGAGCCGCCCCTCGCAGGTAAGGTACGAATGGGCAATCCTCCGGAATTGCCCTGCTTAATGATGTAAGCGTAAAGTGGAGGGACGACGCGGCGAAAAAAAACCCCGATTCGTGTAAATTTCTTCCAGAGCCAAGATGAAAATTCAAGCCATTCACCATGTGAGCCTCGGCGTCACGGACCTCGAACGTTCGCGCGCCTTCTATCGCGATGTCGTGGGATTGCAGGAAATCGCGCGCCCGCCGTTCAATTTCCCGGGGGCCTGGTTTGCCGCCGGCGAGTCCCAGCAAGTTCACCTCATCGTACATCGGGATTCGACGTTTCGTGTGGGCAAAGGGATGGACAACCGCGACAATCACTTCGCCGTGCGCGTCGCGAGCTACCAGGAGACGGTGGCCGAACTGCGGGCCAGGGGCTATCGCGAGGATGCCCAGGATCCGCTCGAGCAGCTCCGCCTGCAACCTCACGCCACGGCGGGCTTTCCCCAGATCTATATTCTGGACCCGGATCGTAACGTAATTGAAATAAACGCCGCCGAACTCGATTGAGATCTCAGTGGGGCCGCGATCTTCCGTCGCTCTCAATTTTCGCCAGCATCGCGAGCATCTCTTTCACCCGCTCGGGATACTGCGCCGCCAGGTTATTCTGCTCCGCCAGATCGTTCGCCAGATTGAACAACTGCGGCTGCGGATCGTTGCCGAGTTCGTTGCCGGTCAGATTACGCTTCTGTCCGTTGCGCGCTTGAATCACCTTCCACTCGCCGACAATCAGCGAGAGCGCGTTGGCGTGCTCCACGATGTGCGGCCGCCCTGCCTTGCTCTTGCCCAACAGCACCGGCAGCAGATTGAAGCTGTCCGGCGCGGCAGTCTCCGGCAGCGTGCGGCCGGCCAGCGATGCCAGGCTCGCCAGCAAGTCCACCTGGCAGAAGGCCGCGGCCGACACCCCGGGCTTCACCGTGCCCGGCCAGCGCACCACGAACGGCACCCGCGTGCCGCCATCGAAAGCGCTGTACTTGCCGCCGCGCAATGGGCCCGCCGGTTTGTGGGTACCCAACTTCTCCACCGCCTGATCCTGATAGCCGTCGTCCACCACAGGACCGTTGTCGCTGCTAAAAATGAAAAGGGTATTGCGCGTCAGCTTCAAACGCTCGAGCGTGTCGAGAATCCGCCCGATCGACCAATCCAACTCCGCGATGGCGTCGCCGCGCGGTCCCATTCCCGTCTTGCCGGCGAAGCGCTTGTTCGGTATGCGCGGCACGTGGATATCGTGCGTCGCGAAATAAAGGAAGAACGGCCGCGCGCGATTCTGCTCGATAAACGCCACCGCCTTCCCCGTGATGGTATCCGCGATGTCCTCGTCCACCCAGCGCGCCGATTTGCCGCCCGACATGTACCCGATCCTGCCCACGCCGTTGATGACGGCCTGATCGTGGCCGTGGCTGGAGCGCATCCGGAGCAGCTCGGGATTGGCCGCGTACGTCGGCTCACCGGCGATCGGCTTCTCGTAATCCACGCGGATCGGATCCTTCGGGTCCAGGTTGACCACGCGGCGATTCTCTACGTACACGCACGGCGTACGGTCGCCGGTGGCGGGCAGGATGAACGAGTAATCGAAGCCTACGTCGAGCGGCCCGGGGGAAATGTCGCCGTTCCAATCCAGGCCTTTGTCGCCCGTCCCCTTCTCGCCTAAACCAAGGTGCCACTTGCCGACCACGCCGGTGCGGTAGCCCGCCTCCTTCAGCATTCCGGGCAGCGTGTATCTTCCCGGTTTGACGATCAGCGTCGCGTCGCCGGGCAGCACCGCCGTGCCCTTCTGACGGAATGCGTATTCGCCGGTCAGCAGCGAGTATCGCGACGGCGTGCACGTGGCCGACGAGGAATGCGCGTTCGTGAAGCGTATGCCGGCGGCCGCGGCGCGATCCAGATTCGGCGTCTTGACGCTGGTCGCGCCGTAGCAGCTTGTGTCTCCAAAACCCAAATCGTCCGCGTACATATAAACGATGTTGGGCTGGCGCGCAGCGGCGGCGGCACGAAACTGAGCCGCCAAAGGCAGCGTGGCGCAGAGAAATTGGCGTCTATCCATTTTTGTTCCAGCGGTGTCAGCAGTATCGTATCGTAATTAAGGAACCAAACTATGACGTACTTTCTCGCCAAGAGCGAACCCGGAGTTTATTCCATCGACAATCTCGAGACCGACGGCAAGACCCTTTGGGACGGCGTCACCAATGCCCAGGCGGTCCGCGCCATACGCGCCATGCAACCCGGCGACCGCGTCTTCTTCTATCACAGCGGCGGCGTCTCCGCGATTGTCGGCATCGCCAACGTTCTCACCGCCGGACGCGACGATCCCAAGAACGCCAAATCGGCCGTCACCGACCTGCAATTCGGCGCTCACCTCGCGCCGTCAACCACACTCGCCGAGATCAAGCAATCCGGCAAGTTCGACGATTGGGCCCTGGTGCGCCAGTCGCGCCTTTCCACCATGGAAGCACCGGCGAAGTTCGTCGAGTGGATGCGCTCTCGCTATCCCAAAGCTAAAATCTGAAGCGCTACCACCCCGTAGGCTTGCCCTTATTCTGTTCGTCGAGCCACTTCTGCAGCGGCGCGAAATAATCGCGGATCGCGCTCGCGTCCATCTGGCGAGTGCCGGCGATCTTTTCCAGCGCGTCCTGCCACGGCTTGCTGGCGCCCATTTCCAGCATGGCGTTCAGCTTCGCGCCGGCCGCCTGATTGCCGTAGATCGAGCAGCGATTCAGCGGACCGGTGCAGCCCGCCGCCTGCGCCAGCGCGCGGTGAAACTGGAACTGCAAAATGTCCGCCAGGAAGTAGCGCATGTAAGGCACGTTGGCCGCGACGTGGTACTTCGCCGCGGGGTCGAAATCCGCTTCGCTGCGGTCCACCGGCGGGGCCACTCCCTGATATTTCTGGCGCAGCGCCCACCACGTCTGATTGTATTTATCCGGCGTGATCTCGCCCGAGAAAACCTTCCAACGCCATTGATCGATCACCAGGCCGAAGGGCAGGAACGCGATCTTCTCCAGCGCCCTGTGAAGCAGCAGGCCGATATCCTTGGAGGTGTCCGGCGCCTTATCGAGCAGCCCGATTTTCACCAAATACTCCGGCGTGATGGAGAGCGCGATGGTGTCGCCCACGGCTTCGTGGAAGCCGTCGTTGGCCGAATCGCGAAAACTCGGCGGCAGCTTGGAATAGGCCCGCTGATAGAAGTTGTGGCCGAGTTCGTGGTGCACCGTCAGGAAATCTTCGCCCGTGATCTGAATGCACATCTTAAGGCGGACATCTTCCACCGCGTCGATGTCCCAGGCGCTGGCGTGGCACACCACGTCGCGATCCTTGGGCTTGATGAATTGCGAACGCTCCCAGAAAGTCGCGGGCAGCGGAGCAAAGCCCAGCGAGGTGAAGAAGCTCTCGCCATACTTCACCATCTGCTTCCAGTCGGTGTTCTTTTTCTTGAGCAGCGCGGTGAGGTCATAGCCGGGATCGGCATTGGCCGGCGCGATCAGCGGGTAGATGTTGTCCCAGTCCTGCGCCCACATATTGCCCAGCAGGTTGGCCGGAATCGCGCCCGTGGCCGGCACGGCGTCGCCGTACTTCTCGCGCAGGCGATTGCGCACATAGGCGTGCAGCGAAAGGTAAAGCGGCTTCACCTGCTCCCACAGACGATCCAGTTCGCGCGAGAATTCGTCAGGCGCCATGTCGTACTTCGAGCGCCACATCGCGCCGTTGTCCTTGAAGCCCAACTGGTGCGCGCCTTTGTTGGCCAGGTCCACGTAACGCACGAAGTCCTTGCGGATTGGCTTCGAGATGGCGTGCCACCCGGTCCACGCTTCGCGCAGTTCCTTGGAGTCGCGGCTGTCCGCCAGAATCTTGCTCAACTCCTCGAGATCCTTGCAACTGTCGGGGCCGCTCGGGCAGTACTTGCCCTTGCCGTAGGTGCCCTCCATCGAGGACGTGATGCGCGTGAGTTCCTCGCTCTCTTTAGGGTCGGCGGGAGTCGCCAGCGAGAGCGAAAGCTTCAGCAGTTTGATTTTGCGTGCAGTCTCCGGATCCAGCTTCAGCCCATCGAAACGAGTGGCCTGCTTGGCGTACGCGACGGCGGCGGAAATCGCCTTCTCGTCGAGTTTGGCTGCAATCGACTCGGTATCGTCGGTGATATAGGTGGCCTTGATCCAATCGGCGCGGCCGGCGTCGATGCCGAGCAGCAGGAGTTTCTGTTCCGCGTCGTTGATAAATTTGCGGGCTTCTTCGGGGGTGGCCTTAGGGTCCGCGGCCAATGCCAGTGCGGCGAAGGTAATCGCGAGGCACAGAATTGCACGAATCTTCATTGCTCCACAGTAGCAAGCCGCGTGGGATTTCTGCTGCCGGCATTTGGCGGGAATGCACACGCCGTGTTAGCATTTGATTATCTACGTGACACATCGCGGGGACGTAGCTCAGTTGGTTAGAGCGCCGGCCTGTCACGTCGGAGGTCGCGGGTTCGAGCCCCGTCGTCCCCGCCATTTAACCTCTTTTGTTTCCAACCAAAGCTCTTGTTTCCAGGCCACGCGTGCAACCATTTGCAACCATTTTCCCTGCCGCAGCTTTTTTGCCCGTCTCGATCACGTCGCCTAGCGCGTCGTCCCACACCTTCGCCGCCGCCCGGCTGTCGGCCGGAACGGCGTGGCTGTAGATCGATAACGTGATGTTCTGGTCGGCGTGCCCGAGGCGGCGGCTGACTTCCGCGATGGGGACGCCGTGGCGCAGCAGTTCGGTGGCGTTCGTGTGGCGCAGTGAATGGAGGCTGACGCCGTCCAGCCCAACCGCCACCATCAACTCCTTCACGCGCGCACCCAACCGATCCGGCGAGTAGTATCCGCCGCCCGGCTGGCAGAAGATCAATCCGTGGTCCTGGTAGTCCGGTCCAAACATCCGTTTATCCTGATCCTGCTGGGTGCGGTGGTCGGCCAGCACGGGCAGCACCGTTTCCGGCACCACGAACCGGCGCGGCTTCTCAGATTTGGTGGACTTCACCCGCAGACCCGCCTTGGTCTGTTCCAACGATTTCGACACGATCAACTCGCCGGTTGTCATATTGAGGTCCGGCCACTCCAGCGCCAGCAACTCGCCGCGCCGACATCCGGGCAAGGATCTTCGCCAGCGATTCCGGCTCGGCGATGGGTGCGTAACGCGTGACGGCGGTCTCAACCGATCAAGACCGCTGCTATCCTCCCGCCCACGTATTCGAAGTAATTGCCGCTGCCATGCGAGAACTCTCGGTGGCAGTACCGAAACTGCCGTGCGCCGATGGCGTGCAGGAGCGGCAATACGGTGGTTGATTCCAGACGACCTCCCGCGTCCGGACCAGTGAGGCAGGAGATGGCCTCATCAAACTGACCGGCTAACAACTTAACGTTCCAAACGGTCCAGGACTGGGGAACCCCGTCGATACCTGGTAGCGAGTGGCGTGCAAACTCGTAGGCGAACGCGGCAAACGGCACCAGAAGAGGCGGTCGGTATCTGTCTAAGAGGTTTCGCAATTCTGCGATCTCGCGGCTGCGTTGCTCCTTTTCGCGCCTGTGTGCCGGGTTTCCGACCGCATTACGAACGTAGAGCCCACTGTCGTCCAACCTGCTGCGGCGTGCCACGAACAGGTGGCGCTGAACCACATCCAGAACCGGCGTCCAAATGTTGTGGCGTGTTGGGTGCCGCGAATCGAGCGGGTTGAGAGGGTATTCGGGATCAACTGCGTCGGGTTCGGCGTTTTCGGATTTTGGATTCGAGTCGCCCAATAGCCAAATGGCAGACTCGGGATCTCCGGTTTCGCGATACATAAAAAGCCTCATATAAGGATGCGCTCCAATATGTGTTTACTACTACGCGTTTTCTTCGCCCGGTGGCCCTGTGGATCTCCAGATCGGCGGCGATGACCGCCAAGTAGTACGGAGGTCAGGTGCGTCGCTGGATTTGTACCGTCTCGGATACGCAGAACTCACATCGTGAGATACAATGTATCTCAGAGGCTAATCATGGCTACGACGATGGTTCACATTCGCGTTGATCAGAAAACGAAGGAGCGGGCCACAAAGACGCTGGCTGCGATGGGCATGTCGGTGTCCGACGCCGTCCGCATGCTGCTGGTCCGCGTGGTCGCGGAGAAGGCCCTGCCTTTCGATGTGAAGGTCCCCAACCCCACCACCATGAAGGCGATGCGCGCCGCCGACAAGGGCCAGGGCAAACGCCAGAAGTCCGCAGGCGCGCTGTTCAAGGATCTGGGAATCTAATTCTTGCGGAACCCGATCAGCGGTACGCAGTTCCAGCGCGATGTGAAACTCGCGCGGAAGCGCGGTAAGGATATGGCGAAGTTGCGCGATATGCTCGCGCTGCTGATCGAGGGAAGTCCGTTGCCGGCGCGATGCAAGGACCACCCGCTCGGCGGCGACTGGAAGCATTTTCGCGACTGTCACATTGAATTGGCTGCTGATCTACAAGATCGACGGCGACGACCTGCACCTCGTCCGCACCGGCACGCATTCCGATCTGTTCTAATCGCGCCTTCGTGCAACCAACGTGCAACCATGCCAGGAAAATAGGCCGTGATTACGTGGACAGCCGACCTGGGCGCGCACTGAAAACACAACTACTTAGCACCCGCCAGCACCCGCCGACATGGCCTTGTTCGGGTTCGAGCCCCGTCGTCCCCGCCATTCCTTCCTTCCATCCCTAAACTCCTCTTCGCTAAGTTTGAGTCCGTGCGCAGTGGATGCGTGCCATACACCTAAGCAGCCCGAAAAAGGCCTCACCCTTTGCCCGCGCCGAGCCGCTTCAGCAACTGCCGGAATCGTGGATCCGAACGGAGCAGGTCCAGCCTTGGATCGACGTTCGCATATAAAGCCCAGACGTCTCCCTCGCGGCTTGACCGCTCCAGCCAGTGAAGCGCCGTTTCCCGGTCTCCGAGCGCGGCGTAAATCAGCGCCATTTGATACGGCTGAGTTTCGCCACCTCCGGAATTGGTCCTGATCTTTTCGAGCCGTGCGAGCCCTTCCTGGCGGTGTCCCGGGGCGGCAGCGTACAGCTCGGCGAGCATCATTCCATCGGTGGAACCCCACAGACGGGTCCCCTCCTGGAGTGCTGTGATCGCCTCGTCATACTTGTGCTTCTGCTCCAACGAGTGGGCCAGATAGTAGTAGGTGAGCGGAAACTGCGGGTCGAGGTCGCGCGTCTTGGCGCACTGCTCGATCGCACGATCGTACTGACGGGCCCAGAAAAACACCAGGGCAAGGCCGGAGTTGGCGGTAGGCGAAATAGGGTCGAGTTCAAGTGCGCGGCGGTACTCGCCGATCGCCTCCTCATGCCTTCCAAGCGCGGAGAGATAGTTGGCAAAGCGCTGTCTTCCCGAGGAATAATTGGGGCTGAGATCGAGAGCCCGCCGGAAGGAAACCTTGGCGGACTGGTGATTCCGCTCGTGCCACCCCTGGATGTAGCCGAGGGTCGTATACGCCGCCGGGAGCTGGCCATCGAGCTCGATGGCCCGTTGCGCCGCCGCCCTTGCCTTCGGAAAGGCGTCGCCCGGCAAGAGTATCCCCCAAAGCGCGGAGTCGAGGAATATGTCGGCGAGTCCTGCCCAGGCAGGTGCGTAGGTCGCGTCCAATGCCAGTGCGCGCTCGAAGAATTCCTGCCCGGTCTTTACTCCGGCCCGGCTGCGGCGGTTCCATTCCTTTATGCCTCGCAAATACAGTGCGTAAACTTCCACGTTGGCCGTTCTTGGTCGAGGGGGCAAAACTCCGGCCGGCCCGGGAAGGTGTGCGCTCAGTGCATTGGCGATGGACTGGCAGATTTCATCCTGAATAACGAAAATATCATCGAACTGACGGTCGAATCGCTGCGACCAGACATGAAAGCCGGTGGCCGCATCGATCAGCTGGGCCGTCACCCGCAAACGGTTTCCGTCTTTCTGTACGCTTCCCTCGAGAATCATGCGCGCCTGGAGTTGTGCACCGACACGCCGCAAATCCACCGGCTTGCCTTTGAACTGAAAGCTCGAGGTCCGCGCCACCACATTCAGTCCTGGAACTCTGGTGAGCGCGTTGATCAGTTCATCCGCCAGACCATCGGCCAGATAGTCCCCTTGCGGGTCGGAACTGAAGTTGGAAAACGGAAGCACGGCGATCGAACTGGCCGGCACAGCGCCGCGCTCTGTTCCGGCCGACGTGCGGGAGCTAAAGATGAAGGCGCCAACCAGCCCAAGACAGAGGACAGTCGCCAGTCCGGCGGCAATGAACCACTGCCGTTTACGCCCGGCAGTTGATGGTGGATCAGGCAACGCGGTGGGTGGCTCGATCGCCGCCGAAAGCTGCTCGGCCCTGACCGCCGGCTGGTTCGGTTCGTTTGCCTCGCTCTCGACCAGCGTAACCTCGCCTACGAATCGATAACCGCGCTTAGGCAAAGTGTCGATGCGCGCCACCGGGCAGCCATTCGACTGAAGCAGCTTTCTAAGAACCGAGACGTTGTGGTGCAGATTGCCTTCCTCGACGAACGCATCGGGCCAGACGTACTGGAGCAGTACTTCCTTTGCTACTACTTTACCGTGGTTCTCGACCAGGAGTAGCAAGGTTCGGGAAACTTTCGGGGGCAGGGAAACAAGCTCGCCGCCGTGATACAGCAGTCCCGTCTGGTATTCGAGCGCGAAAGATCCGAAGCGGTAGGTCCGTTCTGATCCAGTCATTATCAGTTAACTCGCTCGCCCCATAGACGTAAATGGTTACCTGCGAAGGCCGCCAGAAGCTTATTCGACAGAATTCAGGCATGATTCAGGTTTAATTCAGGACTACTTTCCGCCCACATGCCAAACTTGCGTCACCGCGAACCCGGTCGGTCCACGATTATACTCTCCCGTTCTCACCCGGTAAAGGAGAGCGTCGAGCGCTCCCACCTGGCCGGTAGCGAATTCGTTTGAGAGGGAAGCTTCGCTCGACAGCTTGGGTCCGAATTCACACGTAGTTCTAGTACACGTAGTTCTATTAATGGAGGGTCTATGCATACTCGTTGGCTGACTATCCTTGTCTTACTCCCGTGCGCTATGGCAGCGCCAAATAACCTATCCAATTCGGACTGGTCGTCAATTCAGAAGGAGCATCTCCGCCATAAGCAGGCTGCGCTCGCGGTCGAGGGTGGATGGCGGGCTCGCAATTATCGTCAGAACTGGTCGGCCAATTTTGACGGACGCGGCTTCGAGGTTACGCCGGAGCACGGTACCTGGCGCTGGGGACTGAAACTGATTTCCTACGGGCGTCCCGGACAGCAACGAGTGGTAAGTGCCCCGAAACCCGCTGCCGACGTGGAGAAGTTTTCCTATCAGTGGGACTCCATTCTGCGTGAGTGGTACATCAACGGCGAGGGATTGGAGCATGGCTATACGTTAGCCGCTCGTCCGGGCCAGGGTTCCGGCCTGGAGTTCCATCTGGAGGTCCACGGTACCCTGGAAGCGCAGGTGGGAACCGACGGCAGGAATGTCGCATTTTCCGAACGGCCGGGCGGTCCCCCTATGGTCAAGTACAGCGGGCTCAAAGTCACCGACGCGACGGGACGGGAACTCGAGGCCCGCTTTTACGGCGAAGACAAGGGACTGCGCTTGGAGATCGACGATTCGGCCGCTCAATATCCGATCACCGTGGATCCGATAGCCCAGGAGGCTTATCTGAAAGCCTCGCACCCGGATGCCGCCGACCAATTCGGCTATTCGGTGGCAATGGACGGGAATTTTGTAGTAGTCGGGGCTCCCAACGAAGACAGCAACGGCAGTTCGCCCACTGATAACAGCCTGGTCGAGTCGGGGGCGGCATTCGTATTCCTTCGCCTTGCCTCGGGTGCGTGGACGCAGGTGGGCTATCTCAAAGCCTCTAATCGAGCCACACGCGACTACTTCGGATACTCGGTGGCGATCAGCGGGAACACGGTAGTGGTCGGCGCCTGGGGGAAGAGTCTCAACGGAGGCAGCGGGGGCAGCGCCGGCCAAGGGGCGGCTTACGTTTTCCGCTTCGTTCCTGGAATAGGAGGGATGGCGGCGACGTGGGCCGCGGAGGCATCCCTTCGAGCGGGGAATGCGGCTTTCGGTGACCACTTCTGCATTGTGGCGATCAGTGGCGACACCATAGTAGTCGGAGCGCCAAACCAAGGGTCAGGCGATGGCTCGTTTGATGCCGGGGCGGCATACCTCTTCACCCGCTCACTCTCGACCGGATCGCCGGTGTGGACACAGGCATGGTATTTCACCGACCCGCTTCACCTGCCCAATCAGAATTTTGGACAATCGGTGGCAATCAGCGGAAATACTGTAGTTGCGGGCGTGCCCAGTGCATTCCTGCCTCCGTCATTTGGCGCTCGCGCCTATGTCTACACCGGGACGGGTGGCGTCTGGACCCAGCAAGCCGCCCTGGTGGCATCGAATCAGGATCCTACGATCGACCTTTTCGGCAACTCCGTGTCGATTGATGGGGACACAATCGTAGTAGGGGCTCCCTCTGAACGCGGCAATGGCAGTTCCCCAACGGATAACAGTTTGCCCTCTGCAGGCGCCGCCTACGTGTACACGCGCTCCACCGGAGTGTGGACGGAGCAGAAATATTTGAAAGCCCCTTCCCCGGTAGGCTTCGAGCAATTTGGGTACTCCGTGGGAGTAAGCGGGAACATTGTGGCCGTGGGGGCGCCCACCGTAAACAATTTTGGATCGACATACGTCTTCAGCCGCGATCCAATCGGGGTTTGGAGCCTGGAAGGCAGGGCGTCCGCCTCCAATCAGGATGGGGGAGACCAATTCGGCTTCTCCGTGGGGGTAAGCGGAAACCTCGTTGTGGCAGGAGCCTACCGGGAATCGAGCGACGGCTCTTCGCCCGCCAACAACAGCGCGCCATCCGCGGGAGCGGCCTATGTCTATGTCGTCCAGCCGACGATCAACGTGACGGTCAACACGTCACCCCAGGGCCTGCAGTTCGCTACCGTCGGCGCCGGTTGCGTGCCGCCACCCGTCAACACGTTTTACACCGCTCCGCGGACTCTTGCATGGACAGCACCTTCCTGTGTCATCGCGGTGCCGGCGAACCAGGGCACACTGCTGTTCACACACTGGGAGGACGGCTCCACCGCCAACCCACGAACTATTACGGGTCCGCCGTCGGCAACGTATACTGCGTTCTTTGGGGCCACCGTTACAGTGATCGTGACCCCATCCGCCGCGGGCCACGTGACTGGTCCTAATAACATCACCTGCGCGGACACATGCTCCTTCACGCTGGATGCGAGCCAATCGCCGGCATCGTTTTCCGCAGTCCCGAACGGAACATTTACGTTTGCGGGCTGGAGCGGCGGTTGTACCGCCGTCCCGTGCGCGGTCACCATCGACCGCGATCGAACGATCACCGCCACCTTCAACTCCCCTCCTCTGACGGTCGGCATTACACTGACGACGCAACCCCCACAACGCGTGATTTCGACCAGCAGAAGCGGCTGCGCGCCCGGCACCTTTACGACTCCGATCGCGTTGCAATGGACGCCAGGGGCTTCCTGTGTACTATCCGTTGAATCCCCACAGAGCCTGTTAGTCTTCACGCATTGGGAGGATGGCTCGACCGCCAACCCGCGCAGCGTTACGGCCCCCGCCTCTACCACCACCTACACCGCATTCTTTGGGGCCACGGTGACCATGTTCGTAACACCCCAGGGCGGGGGAACGGTAACCGGGCCCGGCAACTCGGTTTGCCTGACTACATGCAACTACATTTCCGATGCGATCCCGGGCCCTACGTTTACTGCCTCTCCAAGCCCAGGGTTCAATTTTAGCGGCTGGAATA
>JBDTPR010000016.1:0-25394 GCA_039932635.1 Candidatus Solibacter sp. | reverse complement strand
CCAAGTCAGTTTCTTGACGAACGGCTCCGCCAAAACCAGTTCGCCGGTGAGCCGGTCAAGGACGTAGAAGAAACCATTGCGATTTCCGTGAAGCAGGAGCTTCCGAGGCCTGCCGCGAAAAGTCGCGTCGATCAGGACCGGCGTCTCGGTGGCGTCCCAATCGTGCAGATCGTGCGGCGTGAACTGGTAGTGCCATTTTCGCGTTCCCGTGTCCGGGTCCAGCGCTACCACCGAGGCGGTGTAGAGATTGTCGCCCTTGCGCTCGTCGCCGTTGTAATCGGGGCAAGGATTCCCAGTAGGCCAGTATAAGAGCCTGGCGACCGGGTCGTACGTGCCGGTGAGCCAGGTCGCGCCGCAGCCGTGTTCCATGGCGCGGCCGGTCCACGTTTCCGACCCGGGTTCGCCAGGCGCGGGGACGGTCCAGAAGCGCCACACGCGCTCGCCGGTCGAGGCCTTGTACGCGTCGAGAAACCCGCGCACGCCTTCGTCACCGCCCGAGATCCCTGTGACCACCAGATCATTCACCACCAGCGGCGCGCCCGTAGCGCCGTAGTTCTGCTTGGAATCGGCCATCTCCACGTCCCAAATCAACTGGCCGGTGAGACGATGCAGGGCGAATAAGTGGGCGTTGTCGGAGACCGTGAACACGCGGTCCCCTAACACGGCGACCCCGCGATTGATGCCGCTGGCCGCATCGCCGGCGAGTCCCTGCGTCCTCGGGCGTCGATAATGCCAGATCTCGCGGCCGTTTCGGGCATCGATCGCAAAGACCTCGTTGACGGAGGTGACATACATGATGCCATCCACCACGACGGGCGTCACTTGCAGCGCGCGAGGAGCGCTAGGGATCGGGAAGATCCATTGGGGGGCGACCTGCTGCACATTGGAGGTGCTGATTTGATCGAGGGCGCTGAAGCGATTGCCGCTCATGGTGCCGTTGTAGCCCGGCCATGTTCCGGGCAGGGGCTGCGCCACCTGTGCGAACGGAATTCCCGGGCCCAGGGCTCCGGTGGCCAGCGTTGTTTTGGCATTCGGGTCGATCGAAAGCCCGCTAAGATAAGCCACCAGATTGCGCATCTCGGCGGGAGTTGCGTCGATCGCCGGCATCAGCGACTTCTCGCGCGTAATGGCTGCGATCTGGTCCTTCGACAAGAGGTGCAACTTGCCATCGACTCCCAGGAGTTGCAGGTCGAAGGCGCTTTCGTTTTTGGCGATGCCTCGCAGGGATTGCCCGCCGGCCAAACGGACAGTCACCGCGCGATAGGACTGCGTTGGCCCGCGTCCGCCGCGGCCCCGGCCGGCAGCAGGAGCGTCGAGTGGAGTTCCAGGGTCGCGCAAGGCCTGCTCGAGCTGCGCCGGGTTGCGGTCGCGTCCGATGTTCGATAGATCGGGGCCGAGAATTCCGCCGCGGCCTCGCACCATGTGACAGGACGCGCAGTTCCCCGTGCCGTTAAAGAACTGTTCGCCCGCGCCGGCGTTGCCCGAAACGGCGGTAGTTGCGACGGCGGCGGGGGACTGTTTCAGAGTCATCACGAAGGCCGCGATCGCAGCCGCCTGCGCGCGCGTTATCTGAAAGGCGGGCATGCCGCGATCGGGAATGCCGGCGAGTATCAGATCGCGGACGGCATCTTGTGAGGTGGCGCGCGCCCGCCGGACATCCAGAAATCCCGGCCCGTGTCCGCCGCCTGCACCATCGTCTCCGTGACAGCCGGTGCAGAGGCCCTGATAGAGTTGTTTGCCGGAGTCGACGGTCTGGGATGCAGCGATGGCGGCGTACAGAGAGAGGGAGGCAGCGAGATGGAAGGGCCGCTTCATGGTAGCGAGTCCTCCCAGTCTATATCGTGGGGCGGTGGAGTGTGGGGGTTCGGCCGGCCATCAACTGTACTTACCGGAGGAGAGGAGAACTTCGGCGATCTTCGAACTGAGCTGAGCCGCGGTGTAAGGTTTCTGTAGAAAGCCGGCGGGACGCAGCGCAAAGCGGTCCTCGGCTTCCTCGCAATCGTAGCCGCTGGTTGCGATTACCACCGCATCGGGCCAGCGCGACACGAGTTGCGCCATGGTTTCTTCGCCGCCCATAACGGGCATGGTCATATCGAGCAGAACGGCATCGACTCTGCCGGACCGGGCGGCGTAGACATCCACCGCCTCGATACCGTTGGTAGCGGTCAGAACTTCGTAGCCGGCGGCGTCGAGCACCGATTGTGCCATCCGCAAGACCAGCTCCTCGTCATCGACGACGAGCACCACACCCGAGCCGCGATGGCTGTAGCAGGCTTCCCGCGCGGCCGGCGACTTGGCCGAACAGGGGAAGAAGACGCGGAATGTGGTGCCCAAACCAGTGCCGCTCTCCACGGTGAGGGCGCCCCGGTGGGCGCGCACAATCCCCAGCACGGCGGATAACCCTAAACCGCGGCCGGTGAATTTGGTGGTGAAGAACGGGTCGAAGATGCGCTGCCTGGTCTCGTGCTCCATGCCGGCTCCGTTGTCACGCACTTCAAGCACGACGTACTCCCCGGCGGGAACAGGCGGCTGAAGTACGCTGGAGGCAAGCTCGGTCCGCTCGGCGCGGCGGGTAAGCGTGCACACCTCGACGGTACCCTGTTTCGAGCCGAGGGCTTCGGCCCCATTGATCACCAGATTCATGACAATCTGCTGGAGCTGGCTGGAATCGGCTTCTATGGCCGGCATGCTTTCACCCAAAGTCAGCCCCAGGCGCACATTCTTGGGAATCGAGGCTTGCACCAGGTTGGTGATGCGGCGGACTTCGGTGGAGAGGTCCAAGGGCTCGACCATGAAGCGGCTGCGACCGGAGTAGGCCAGCATTTGTGCGGTAAGCCGGGCCATGGCCTCGCTAGCCTTGATCAAATCGCCGGCGCATTCGGATTCGCGCGAGCCGGGCAGGAAGAGGTCGTGGAGCAGACTGGCATTACCCAGGACGCCGGTAAGCAGGTTATTGAAATCATGGGCAATGCCGCCGGCCAGTACGCCAATGCTCTCCAGGCGCTGGTTCTGCTGGATATGAGCTTCCAGCGCCTTCCGTTCACTGACGTCCGCCGCCATCATGACCACGCCATCGAGGCCCGCATACTCGGTCAGGATGGGAGAGGCCCAGATGCTAAGGTGAAGGGTTTTCCCTTGAGCCTCGCAGGTGAGTTCCGCATTGGCTACGGATTCACCGCTACCCGCGCGATCGGCGAAGCGGCGGGCCTCCGGATTCTCCTTGAGGTTCATGGCTTCCGCGGCAGCGTTCAGGTTGCGTACACTGCCATCCAGGTGAAAGGCGATGATGGCGAGCGGGCATGCCTCAATCAGGCTGCCGAGCATGGCGTTGGTATGCTGAAGTTCGTCTTGGGCAAGCCGCCGGCTGGCGACCTCGACGGCGAGCCGCTGATTGGCATCGACGAGTTCCTGGGTGCGGAGTTGGACGCGGCGGTCGAGCTGGTCGCAAGCGGCGCGCAGATCGTCTTCGGCCTTGCGGCGGGCCTGATCGATGCTCAGTACCTTGGAAGCGCCGATCCACAGGATGGTAATCGCGGTCACGATGTTGACGGAGAGTAAGGCAACCCGGCCACCGGCGTCAAAGATCTGGAAACGCGCGAAGACCACACGCATGAAAGTATTCGCCACCGGGATGACCAGCGCCACGGGCATCAGGCTGCGGACGATCATGCCGCCGGGGCCGCGATCTTGCAGCAGCGGCACGAAAAGGCCGTTCGACCCCATGGCCAGAACATTGGCCGCCGTCAGGATTCCGAGAACCGCCGCCACCGGAGAGACACTCGTGGGCGAAGCCGTGCCCCATTCCTGCACCACCGAAACGAACCCAAAGTAACACACGATAC
This sequence comes from Candidatus Solibacter sp., assembly GCA_039932635.1. Classification (GTDB taxonomy): domain Bacteria; phylum Acidobacteriota; class Terriglobia; order Bryobacterales; family Bryobacteraceae; genus Solibacter. The sequence goes on along the minus strand of JBDTPR010000016.1, from coordinate 21,552 downwards.
TGACAGCAATCGCGCTCCATTCGCGGAGCAGCACCAGGGGTCGGTTTCGGACACGGACCAGTAACAAGATCACACCCAGGAGACAAAAGCGAAAACCCGCGATAGGCGCCGGGCGGCCCGGCAACAAGGAGGCGGATGGCAGGTGGGAGGGAAAAAGCAGCCGGTCGAAGCCGGTGGAACCCAGGCCCGCCACATACTCGCCGCAAACCACCGCGCCGAGGGCAATCGCGAATACGGCGCCGGCGCGTACCGGAGTCCCGCTGCTGCTGGACGCATTGATCCACAGGGAACACCCTATGACCAGGTATCCCAACGATGACCAGGGCGCCATGAGCGAAGGGCTGGCGATATGGCCGGTTGCAAAAAGAAGGAGGAAGGCAAGAGCCGTAAGTACTATGATTGCCGCTGTTGCTTTCCCGAACGAATGGATATTCATGGCCGGTTCACAGATCGCCGCCAGACGAACCCGATGTTTCCATATCGTACCAGTCTCGCCTGCCGGGTCCAACTTCCCACGGGTGGCGGGTCCATTTGCCTGAACGGTCAGCTATCTGTATCTTAGGTACAACGTTTTTACTGGTTGTTACGTCATCTCATCGCATGCCCTACGATGTTCGTGTCATCGTGACTGCCTTGGTCCTGTTTCTGGCCACAGGGTGCAGTCGTCCCATCCCGAGGGTCAGCGAGGCCGCCTCCCCGGCGGATCCGGCGCCGAGCGAAGGTAAAGGCGAGATCCGAATTACCGGATTGATCCAGGCAGTTCATTCCGTAAAAATCGTCGTGCCCCAGATACAAGGCCAGTTCGGGAATATGACTCTGACCCGGCTGACACCTAACGGCAGTCAGGTTAAGGAAGGCGATCTGATTGCGATCTTCGATCCCGCGACTCAGTTAGACGCCGCCCGGGACGCCAAGGCTAAATTCGACGATCTCAGCCACCAGGTGGCCCAGAAGGAAGCCGAGAATCGGGCCAACGAGGAGAAGCGCATGGTGGATCTCCGGCAGGCGGAAGGCGACCAGTTGAAGGCCGAGTTGGAACTTCAGAAGGGTCCTGTCCTCAGTGAGATCGACCGCCTGCAGAGTGAGAGTAAGGCGCAAGGGGCGCGTATCCGTGTGGCCGCTCTCAAGGAGTCGACTGTATTTCACAGGAAGGCCGATGCGGCGGCGTTGCGAATCCTTGAATTGCAGCGAGACCGGCAGAAGATCGCGATCCAGCGGACCGAGGATAATCTCAAGAAATTAGAGATCCACGCGCCGCTTTCGGGCATGGTGGTGCACGAACTTCTGCCGCGCGCGGGAACCCTGGGTAAGGCCCAGGAGGGAGACCAGATTTTCCGGGGCTATCCACTGGCCAGCATTTTCGACCCTTCCCAGATGCTGGTGCGTTGTTCCATTAACGAGCCGGATGTGATGGCGCTGGTTGCGAACAGCAAGGTGACCGTTCACCTAGACGCTTACCCGGAACTGACGCTGCCGGCGCACTTCATATCGGCGAGTCCGGTCGCATCGTCGGGCCTGGGCACGCCGATCAAGACCTTCGTGGCGATGTTCGGCCTGGATAAGGGCGATCCGCACCTGCTGCCCGATCTTTCGGCCGCTGTCGTCCTGATTGTGCCCGGTAGCGCGGCTGGAGCGGGAGGGGTGAAATGAGTAAAGCGCGGACGATCCAGCGATGGCTGATGCGGCTCTTCCTGCTGGTGCTGCTGGCCGGCGCCGGTTTTGGGGTCTACCGGTTTCGCGGCAGCCAGGCCGGTCCGGTTTTTCCCACCGCCGCGGTGCGGAAGGGCGAGTTTCTGGTGTTGGTTCGCTGCCGGGGGGCATTGCGCGCAAGCAAGTCCGCGGGAATTTACACGCCGGTAGTGCCGAATCTGAGAATCGGCTGGCTGGCGGTCGCCGGGGAAGAAGTCAAGGAGGGCGACGTGATTGTGAAGTTCGATTCCAGCACGGCGCAACAGCAAGTGATGCAGAAAGAGGCCCAGTTACGCCAGGCCGAGGCCACGCTGGACCAGGCGAACGCGCAGAGCAAAATGACTGCACAGCAGGATCAGACGGATCTTGCCGATGCCCGATTTGCAGTGGAGCGCGCCCAGGTTCAGGCGAATCTGGCGGCGATTGAAAGCCGGATCAAGGGAGAGCAGAGTAAGGTGGATCTGGGGATTTCGGCTCAGAAGCTCAAGGCCCAGGAAGCCACGGTGGCATTGCACGAAGCGGCCAGCAAATCGCGCATCGCCTCCCTGGTTCGCCAGCGCGACCAAGTGAAGGCGGATGTGGAAATCACCAAGGTGCGGATCGCTCAAATGGATTTGAAGGCCCCATCGAGCGGGCTGCTCACGTTCAATCTGAACTACTCCGGGGTGATGAGCAGCAGCGAGGCCCGGCCCTTCAAAATAGGAGACAACACGGGATCCGGGATGGTGCTGGGGCAGATACCCGATCTGAATACACTGGAAATGGACGCCAAACTGGAAGAGGCCGATCGCGGTCGCGTGGCTCTCAAGCAGGATGTGATCGTGCGCATCGATGCGCTCCCCGAGTTGTCTATTCCCGCTAAGGTGAGCCAGGTTTCCGCACTGGCGGAATTGAGTACAGAGTACCCGTACAATCGCAGTTTCCGGGCGGCGGCGGCGATTCTTAAGCCCGATAAGACCTTGCGGCCGGAAATGAATGGCGGCATGGACATCGTCATCAATCGCATTCCCAACGCACTCAGCGTACCAGCGAAGGCCCTGTTCAAGCGTTCAGGCAAACCCATCGTTTACGTCGCCGAGAAGGGCCGGTACCGCGCGGTGGAGGTGGAGATGTTGGCGCGGAATCCCGACGAAGTGGCGATTACCGGCGTGCCCGAAGGATCGATCGTGTCTCTGGTGGACGTGGACAAGGAGGGTACCAAGAAATGAGGCTGCGTAATCTGACCATTCTTGCGCTCCTGCTGGCAGGACTAAGCCTGGGCGGTTGGAAGGCATCGCAGGTAGTGCGGGAACTGATGGCGGTGGAGGTCACGGAAACTCCCAGTACACGCGTAAAGCGAGGTCCGGTCGCGATTACGGTGACTGCCCGGGGCGAGTTGCAGGGCGGAAAGCCCGAGATGCTGGCGGCGCCCATGGTGGGCAGTGACACGCTCGCCATCACCGACCTTCGCAGCAATGGCGAACTGGTCAACGAGGGCGATGTGGTGGTGCAGTTCGACACCACGCAACAAGAGTACAACCTCCGGGAAGCTCAGGCGGATCTCGAGGAGGCCCAGCAAAAGGTGGTGCAGACGGAAGCTGAAAACCAGGCCGTAGACGTGGAAACCCGCCTGGCCGTGGAATCCGCCAAAACCCAGGTAAAGGTTGCGGAACTGGAAGTCCGGCGGAATAAGTTCCTGTCCGCGATGAAGGCCCGCGACAACGAGATTGCCCTGGAAGCGCTGCAGAACCGGCTCAAGCAGTCGGAACAGGATCTGGCTAACCGAAAGACCAGTGGCAACGCCGCGCTGGCAATTCAACGCGCGGGCGAGAACCGCGCCCGGACCATGGCGGGAATCGCGCAGCGGAGCATCGACAGCATGACGCTAAAGGCCAAGACGTCGGGCTACGTCAATCTGCAGCCCAACACCTCAGGCACCTTCATGATGAGTCAAGGCATGATGCTGCCAATCGTACAGATGGGCGACACGGTGCGTCCCGGTCTGGCGGTGGCGCAGATACCCGATATGGAGAATTGGGAGGTCAGCGCCAAAATCGCGGAAGTCGATCGCGGACACCTGGCCCCCGGGCAGTCCGTGACGGTCTCCGTGGTGGCCTTGGCGGGCAAGTCATTTCCAGCCAAGGTGACGACGCTGGGCAACTCGGTGGGGCAGCCGTGGGATCGCCGCTTCGATTGCCGCATGACGCTGGAGCAGCCGGGGCCGGAACTGCGGCCGGGAATGAGTTCGAACCTGGTGATCACCGCGGAGAAGCTGGACAACGTCCTGTGGGTGCCTTCGCAGGCTTTGTTCGAGCGCGACGGCAAGTCCTATGTCTATCTCAAGTCGGCCTCCGGGTTTGCGCCGCGCGACGTGACGCTGGTGAAGCGCACCGAGAGTCAGGTGGTGCTGACCGGCGTAAACGAAGGGGACATTGTGGCGCTGTCCAATCCGAGTGAGCAGAAGAAGCCCGACGCGCAACCGCAAAGCGCCACCAAGGCCGTGGGCAAATGAGTATCCCCGCCGATGTAGGACAAGCGTTCGCGAATCTTCGCGCACAGAAGGCAAGGACCGTGCTGACGGCGCTGGGCATCGTTTTCGGTGTCGGCTCCGTGATAGGGATGCTGGCGATCGGCGCCGGCGCGAAAGAGGAGTCGCTGCGTTTCATCGAGCAACTCGGCGTGCGCAACATCCTGATCGATTCGCGGCCCACCATGAGCCGCGATGAATTCCTGCAGCGCAGGAAATCGTCTCAAGGGTTGACCGACCGGGACGTGCGTATTTTGCGTGCCAATATCGAGGCCATCGAAATGGTCTCGGCGCGCAAGACGCTGCATCCGGCGAGCATTCTTCCCAAGCCCTCGGTGGACCTACCGGAGTTGTTCGGCGTGGCCCCGACCTACAGCACGATTCATAGTCTGCGGATCGGCGAGGGTAGATTCTTCAGCGCCGCGGACGAAACCGGCAGCGCACCGGTCTGCGTACTCGGCGACACCGCGAAGGTCAGCATTCTGGGCTTCGGACCCGCGAAGGGCAAGTTCATTAAAGTGAACCAGAACTGGCTCGAAGTGGTGGGCGTTTTGAAAGAGCAACTGGTGGCGGGATCTCAGAACAGCGGCGCAGCCATGCAGGATCTGAACAATATCGTCCTGGTTCCGCTGAGCACTTTCGAGTACCGCTTCTGGGATCCGATGAGTTCCATGCGGGATGAGTTGGATGGCGTCGAGGTCCGATTACGCGAAGACGCGGACAGCATCGAAGTGGCCAAGGTGGTCACGGGGGTGCTCAATTCGACGCACCACGGCGTGCAGGACTTCTCGGTCACGATTCCGGCCGCACTGCTGGCGCAGCAGAAGCGCACGCAGACCATCTTTACGTATGTCATGGTGGCCATCGCCGCGATTTCGCTGCTTGTGGGCGGAATCGGGATCATGAACATCGTGCTTGCGACGGTTTTGGAGCGGACCAAGGAAATCGGCATCCGGCGGTCCATCGGGGCGAGGCGTGCGGATATCGTGCGTCAGTTTCTGACGGAATCCATTATGATTTCGGTGGGCGGCGGGATCATGGGGATTGCCTTCGGGTATTTCCTGGCGTGGATGATCGCGCAGACGGCGCAGTGGAAGACGATTGTGACCACGGGTTCGGTGGGCATCGCGTTCGGGGTATCGGTGGCTGTCGGACTGGTATTCGGGATTTACCCCGCGGTGAAGGCCTCGCGGATCAACCCGATCGACGCGCTGCGCTACGAGTAAGCGGCGAGACGCAAAGGGGGGTATTGAATGGGTGTGACAGGCACCCCTGCGGGTACGCTGGTGCACCCGCACAAGACCTCTTTGAAATCGAACGTAAGTGCGGTAATTTCATTGCACGATGTCTCAGAAGCGTGTCTGTCAAACTTGCAAGAACAAAGGATGCGTCAACTATTGCCGCTTCCAACCAGTCACCGCCAAACCGCCCGCAATCATTCAAGTGAAAAGCTAATCGCCGTGCCCTGCGAAACCTGTCATCGTCTTCCCGCGCCAGCGCCGTCCCCGTCCATATTGTTCCAGATCGAGCGGGGATATACCGCTCCGTGGGGCGAACTGGAACTCTCGGTTCGCCTGGAAATGAACCAATGGACCGTGCGCGTGTGCGGTGCGGAGCACCACGATACCTTATACACGGCATATCGCTGCAACCTGAACGCAGCCCGGCAATCCGCTGCGGATTTCGCTCTCTTCCATGTTTGGGGGTTCGACGGCCGCCTCACGGCGGGTCACCTATCCGACAAATTGGATTGGAAACGATCGAACTAGAGGTGGGGGGCGCGAACTGAGCTGCGGGCTCTGTCGTCAGTCCTTCTTCAGCTGATTCTTGACAGGGTCGGGTTTCTTCGAGCGGCGGAAGGGATTGACTTTGCCTAATGCGCGTACGAAGCGGTTCCCACCATCGGGGTTCGCGGCCGGCGCGGCATTCGATGTAGGCGCAGGCTCGGCAGGGGTGGCCGCCGCGACTGTTGGTGCGGTCTCCGGCGCTGCCACGGCATTCATCGGGGCGGCAGGTTCGATGGTTTCCACAACCCGCGCGGTGTCTCGTCTTGGCGCGGGTAACGGCGCGGCGGGCAGGGGCTCTCCGCCGGTAATGCGGAGTGCCGTATTTGGCTCCGTTCGTGCAGTTTTTCGGGGCTCTTTCGCAGGTGATTTGGGGCGTGCGAGCTCAGTTGCGATTGCCGGGTCCATCGCGGCCGGGACTGGGGCCGGCGCGATTGCGACGACTGCGGGCGCCTCGGGAGCTACCGGCGCAGGCGCCGCGATCACTTGCGAAGCGGCCTGCCTCAGCGGTGCGCGCCTGGCTGGAAAGCAGCGGCCGGCAAAAAAGCTCGCTGCCAGCACTACCGGCACCAGCGCCATGAGCGCGGCGCCGCGTGAAACGTGAACTCCGCGCAGGTGTGCCGGTACCGCACCGGCCAGCGACGGCTTGGGCTGCGGTGCAACTTCCAGGCTGCCCCGCTGCAAAGCACTTCGGAATTCGCCAGCCGATTGGAAACGCATCGCCGGATCCTTCGCCACGGCTTTGGTCACGATGGCGTCGAGCCCGGCAGGGACTCTCGAATTTAGCGAACCCGGCGTCAGCGGCACGGCTTCCACGTGAGCGCGCATGACAGCGAAAGATCCGTCCACCTCGAACATCTTTCTGCCGGTAAGCATCTCGTGGAGCACGGCTCCCATGGCATAAAGATCGGTGCGGGCGTCCAGTTTCTGGAGGCCCCGTACCTGCTCCGGCGACATATACCAGGGTGAGCCGAGAGCGACTCCGGTGGTGGACAGGCGAAGGTCGGTGGCGCCCAGCGCTAGCCCGAAATCGGAGAGCTTGGCCGAGAGGTCCGGAGTGATGATGATGTTGGCGGGCGATACGTCGCGGTGAATCACGCCTGCCTCGTGAGCGTAGGCGAGTGCGCTGAGTACCTGAATGGCGAAGTTCACCGCGGTTTCGACAGGCAGAGGCCCGGCCGCGACCATGCGTTGCAGCGAGTCGCCTTCCACGAACTCCATCACCAGCGCGATCGAGTCGCTTTCTCGAATGGCATTGTAGAGGGTGACGATGTTGGGATGGTGCAGGCGGGCCTGCACCTGGATCTCACGTTCGAAGCGATGCACCTGCTCGGGGTCTACGCTCAAGCCCGCCGGCAGCAGTTTCATGGCCTCGATCCGCCGGGTAATGACGTGCTCGATCTTGTACACGACGCCCATGCCGCCGGAACCAGCGATACCGATTACCCGGTATTCGCCTACCACCTCGCCGACTTGAAGTGTCTTCATCAGTGCACCGCCACAAGAAAAACCACAATTAGCGCGATCACGACGCAAAGGATGCCGGTCATGTAGAGAGTCCGATTCAGTTCATCGGGCGCGGCCTGCGCAAGGAATAGCGGCACGGGCGTTGCCGGCGGAATGACGGGCTCCACGGCTGCCGCGGCGGCGCCGGGCAGCGCATCCAGAGCCGAACGGAACGCTCTCGCGCTGGGGAAGCGCTGCTCGGGTTGCTTGGCAAGCGCAGTAAGGATGATGCGGTCCAGTTCCGGAGCGATCCCGGAATTTAAGGAAGAAGGCCGGGGAGCCGGCGTGCTTACCTGGGCCAGCATGATATCGAAATCGTTGGCGCCGTCAAAGGGCAGCTTGCCGGTGAGCGCGTAGAACAGGAGGACGCCCACCGAGTAGAGATCCGCCCTTGCGTCGAGCGCTGCGATGCCGGTCACCTGCTCGGGAGACATGTACTTCACATCGCCCACGGCCGCGCCAATCTTGGTCAGGTTGACGTCGGTCGCCGGTTTCGCGAGGCCGAAGCCGCCGAGTTTCACCTCGCCGTCGCTCGTCACCATCACATGGCCGGCCGTGATGCCGCGGTGCACGATTCCGAGAGCGTGCGCTTCCTCCAGGCCGGAGAGCAGGTCGCAAGCGGTCCGGATGGCTTGATCGGCGGGGAGCGGACCTGCCTGGCAAAGCTCCGCCAATGTGGTCCCTTCGACGAATTCCGTGGTCATCACCACCTGACCCTCAAGTTCCATCGCGTCGTGAAAGGCGACGATGTTGGGGTGGGACAGGCGTGTGTGGATCCTGATCTCGCGCTGAAAGCGCTGCAGGGATTCCGGATCGCCGTACGAGGCTCCCGGCAGGGTTCTGAGGGCCTCGAATTCGCCCGTGGTCCGGTTACGGACCTTGTAAGTCACTCCCGCTTCAGGTTTTTCGAGGATCCCCAAATACTCATAATTGCCGACGGTTCGACTGGATTCGGGCATTGTCTGGCACGCTACACAGCGATCCTACGGCCGCTGCCTGCGTACAGTCAATTGCCCATTACTAGTACGTACCTACCCTGGCGAAAGTTAGCAGGTCGGCTCGATGACGTCGCCGGGATCACGGCGGCGGACAATTTGCGGAGGGCCGGCATTAAGGGGAGGATCTTGTCGTCGGGTCCGCCGCGAGAGGGCCGAGGCGCGGCATCAGGTGCTGGTCCTTCCTGACCAGGGGCATGAGGCGATCGGGGCACCTTCGAGCCGCGTGATATCATCGCATTCCGCAGCAGTTCGATGGTCGAACAAAAGGGAAACGATGGCGTTTAAACTCAGAGGGCTCCGGTGGTGGATGATCGTCCTGATAATGCTGGGCTCGATCATCAATTACCTGACGCGCAGCACGTTGGCAGTTGCCGCTCCCACCGTCATGAATGAGCTGCATATCACGACGCAGCAGTATTCGTGGATCGTGGGGGCGTTCCAGGGCGCGATAATGGCGCAGCCGATTTGTGGCTATGTGCTGGATGTCGTCGGCCTGAAGTTCGGCTTCGCTATTTTCGCGATCGCATGGTCGCTGATCAGCATGTCGCATTACTTCGCCAATAGCTGGCAGGCATTCGCCGGACTGCGCGGTCTGCTGGGCTTTGCCGAAGGGTCGGCGAACCCGGCCGGGATGAAGGCGACGTCGGAGTGGTTTCCAGCCAAAGAGCGCGGACTGGCCGGCGGCGTCTACAACATCGGCGCGTCGGTAGGTTCCATGCTGGCTCCTCCGCTGGTGGCGTGGGCGATCCTGACCTACAACTGGCGCGTGTCTTTCGTCATCACCGGAAGCCTGGGACTGGTTTGGGTGGTGTTGTGGCTGGTGTTCTATCAATCGCCGGGGCGGCATCCGGCGCTCTCTGAAGAGGAGAAGAACTACATCGCGTCGGGGCAGGAGACTCACCTGCGCGGCGACGGGTCGCGTCCGTCGGTTGGCAGGATATTACGGCAACGCAATTTCTGGGGAATCGCGCTGCCGCGGTTCCTGGCCGACCCTACCTGGGGAACGTTGAGTTTCTGGCTGCCCTTGTATTTGAGCAGCGTCCGCCACATGGATTTGAAGCAGATCGCAATGTTTGCCTGGCTGCCTTTCCTGGCCGCCGATTTCGGTTGCGTGTTCGGCGGACTGGTCGCCATGCAGTTGCAGAAGCGCGCGGGATTGAGCGTGATCAATGCGCGGCGCGGCGCTTTCACGCTGGGAGCGGTCCTCATGTTGGGCGTGGGATTTGTGGGCTTCGTGCAGAGTTCGTATGCGGCGATCGCGCTGCTCAGTCTGGGTGGCTTCGCGCACCAGACGCTGTCGGTCACGGTCATCACGATGTCGTCCGATTTGTTCCGGAAGAACGAAGTGGCGACCGCGGCGGGCATGGCCGGTACCTTCGGAAACGCGGGCCTGCTGATCTTTTCGCTGCTGATCGGGGGGCTGGTGACTACCGTGGGCTACACTCCGTTTTTCATCTGCCTGGGCGTACTCGACTTGTTTGGCGCCATGCTGCTGTGGTCGCTGGTGCGCGAGCGTACTGCCGTTGAGGAGGGCATCTGAACATGATCCGCAATCCGATTCTGCCGGGCTTCAATCCAGACCCCTCGATTGTCCGCGTTGGGGACGATTATTACATCGCCACTTCGACCTTCGAGTGGTACCCGGGAGTGCAGATCCATCACTCCCGCGATCTGATTCACTGGCGTTTGCTGACGCGTCCGCTGACGCGCGCAAGCCAACTCAATATGCTCGGCGACCCGGATTCGTGCGGCGTCTGGGCGCCTTGCCTGACCCATGCGGACGGCCTCTTCTACCTGATTTACACCGACGTGAAGCGCTACGGGCGGACTACGCAAGGTGGTGCCGCGGGCGCTTCGTTGCGCGACACGCATAATTATCTGGTCACGAGCGCGCGCATCGATGGCGAGTGGTCCGATCCGGTGTACTTGAATAGCAGCGGCTTCGACCCGTCGCTGTTTCATGACGAAGACAACCGCAAATATTTGTCGAACATGCTGTGGGATCACAGGCCGGGCCGCAATCGATTTGCGGGAATCGCCTTGCAGGAATACTCGGCGGCGGAGCACCGGCTGGTGGGGGATGTGCACTTGATTTTCGATGGCACGTCGATCGGCCTCACGGAAGGTCCGCACCTCTACCGTCGGGGCGGCTACTACTATCTGCTGACGGCGGAGGGCGGCACGGGGTGGGGGCACGCGATCACCATGGCGCGGTCGCGCGATTTGCTAGGGCCTTACGAGTTGCATCCCGAGGGCTACGTGCTGACATCGCGAGATCGCCCGGATATCGAACTGCAGCGCGCCGGTCATGCCGACCTGGTGGAGACGCAGGGCGGCGAGACATACATGGTGCACCTTTGCGGCCGTCCGCTGCGCAATCGCGGACGCTGCACGTTGGGTCGCGAGACCGCCATCCAGCGCATGGAGTGGTCGGCGGACGGGTGGTTGCGTACGGCGGATGGTGGCGGCGTCCCGCGAGTGGAGGTTCCGGCTCCGGCGCTGCCGCCTCACGTGTTTCCCGCTGCGCCGGTGCGGGAGGAGTTCGACGCGGCGGCGCTTCCGTTAGATTTCCAGTGGCTGCGCTCGCCGTGGCCCGACGAACTCTTCAGTCTGACGGCGCGTCCGGGACACTTGCGGTTGTACGGCCGGGAATCGCTGGGCAGCTTGTTCCGGCAGGCGCTGGTGGCGAGGCGGCAGCAGGCTCACTGCTTCACCGCGACCACGTCGATCGATTTCGAGCCCGACCGCTTCCAGCAGATGGCCGGGCTGATCTGCTATTACAACAGCAGTAAATTCCACTATCTGTACGTGTCGCACGATGCGGATTTGGGCAAGCATCTGCGCGTGATGTCGTGCCTGCCAGACCAGTTGCAGTCGGATGCGTTTAGCGCGCCGATCGAGATACCTGCCGGCCTGCCGGTGCATTTACGGGTGGAGGTGGACGAGGAGCGGTTGTATTTCGGGTTCCGCGTGGAAGGGCAGGAGTGGCGCTGGCTGCCGGGACATTTCGATGCCAGCATTCTCTCCGATGAGGCGGCCGCGCCGGGGTCGCCCAATTTCACTGGCGCATTCGTGGGCGTGTGCTGCCAGGATACGTCCGGCGTGCAGCGTCATGCGGACTTCGATTACTTCGAGTACCAGGAGCGAGGGTTTCTCGCCGACCCACGCAAGATTGAGGCGATATGACGGACAGCAGGCGCGACTTCTTACTTAAGGCGGGGCTCGCCGTGGCCTCGGCGCCCCTGGCTTCCGCGGATGGCTCGAAAGCCGTTTGGCTGGCACTCGACCCCGCTGACCCTGTGGCTTCGTCAGCGCCCGTCCAATGGGCTGCCGGAGAATTGCAGAAGGCTCTGACGACGGCCGGATCGAGGGTGCGGCGGTGTGAACGCCCGCAGCAGGCGGCCGACGGCGAGCTTTGTATCGCGGCGTCTGGCGCAGCGCCGGCAGGGCCGGAGAGTTTCACGCTGGCGACTACGGTGGCCGGGCGCAGGCACACCCTGTCCGCTCGCGGCGCCGATGCACGCGGGCTGGTTTACGCACTTCTCGAAGTGGCCGACCGCGTACGCCTCATGCCTCTGGATACGGCCTTACAAGTTAGTTCGGTAGCGGATAAGCCGGCCAACGGGGTGCGCTCCGTGATGCGGCAGTTCAATAGTGAACTGCTCGACAAGCCGTGGTTTTACGATCGCGAAATGTGGCCGGCGTATCTGACGATGCTGGCGGGAAATCGCTTCAATCGCTTTCATCTTGCCTTCGGACTCGGCTACGACGATCTGCGTCAGGTGACCGATTCGTACCTGCTGTTTCTGTATCCGTTTCTGTTGGCCGTGCCGGGATACGACGTGCGGGCCACCAATCTGCCGAACGCGGAGCGCGACCGCAATCTGGAGACGCTGCGCTTCATCAGCGAGCAGACGGTGGCGCGCGGCATGGAGTTCGAGTTGGGAATCTGGATGCATGGCTACCGCTGGCCCACCAGTCCGCGAGCGCAGAACACGATCGAGGGAATCACGGCGGAAAACCATGCGGCATACTGCCGCGACGCGCTGACCGCGGTGCTGCGCGCGTGTCCGGCGATTTCGTCGGTGGCGCTGCGCATTCATGGAGAAAGCGGGATCGCGGAGGGCAGCTACGATTTCTGGCGCACGGTTTTCGACGGCGTGAAACGGTGCGGGCGCAAGGTGGAGATCGATCTCCATGCCAAGGGCATCGACTCGACGATGATCGATAATGCCCTGGCGACCGGCATGCCGGTGAACCTGGCTCCGAAATATTGGGCGGAACACCTCGGCATGCCCTATCACCAGGCGGCCATACGCGAGGTGGAAATGCCGGTGGCGGGACACTCGGGCGCGGGCCTGATGACGCTGAGCGAGGGCTCGCGCGTGGCCACGCGATACGGATATGCCGACCTGATGCGCGACGACCGCAAGTACACCATACGGCATCGCGTGTTCTCCGGCACGCAGCGAATCCTGTTGTCCGGCGATCCGGAGTCCACAGCAGCGTACTCGAGGATGTTCCAGTTCTGCGGCTCTAATGGGGCCGACCTGATGGAGCCGCTGACATGCCGCGGCAGGCGGGGCACCGGCAGGCCGGGCACGCGTACCGGGTACGTCGACGCTAGCTTGGAGCCGCATTGGGATTGGGAGAAGTACACGTATTGGTATCGGGTGTGGGGACGTATGCTCTACAGTCCCGAGACAAAGGCGGACGTATTCCAGCGGCAGTTCGGCGAGACGGCAAAGGCCAAGGCGTGGAGTTCGGCGCTGGCGCAGGCCAGCCGGATTCTACCGATTGTGACGACGGCATATTTGCCATCGGCGGCGTGCGACGCCTATTGGCCGGAGATTTACTGGAATCAGCCGATGGTGGGCGAGCCGCCGTACAATCCGTACACCGACACGCAGGCTCCGAAGACATTTCAGAATGCGAGTCCGCTGGATCCGCAATTGTTCTCGCGCATGAATGAGTTCGCCGGTGAGTTGCTCAAGGGAGAACGCAGCGGGAAGTACTCGCCGATTGAGGTCGCGCAATGGCTGGAAGATCTGGCGGACGGCGCGGAGAAGGATCTGTTGCAGGCGGGTAAACCGGAGTCGGTGGAGTTTCGCCGGATCGCCATCGATGTGGGCATGCAGGTAGCGCTAGGACGATTCTTCGCCGCCAAGTTCCGCAGTGGAGTGCTCTTTGAGATTCACGAGCGCAGCAGATACTATGGCGCGTTGCAAGCAGCGCTGAAGGCATACCACGCCGCGCGTGCGGCGTGGGTGCAGGTCTGCGAACTCGGTAAGGTGTACGCGCCCGACTTAGCGTCGAGCGACAAGGCTTCCGAGCGCGGCCAATGGGCGGACCGGCTCAAGGGGATCGACGAGGATCTCGCACGCATGGAGGGAATCCCTCCAGACGCGCGGCCGCCTGCTCCGCGAGTGGCCGAAGCGATCGCAGCGGCGTTGGGGCATCCGAGGCGCGAGCCATTCACGTGGGAGCACAAGTCGCCCGCCGGGTTCCGGCCGAAACAGGCGGTCTCGATCGAAGCCGTGGACAAGGCGCGCACGCTTGCCTCGGCGCGTGTGTACTACCGGCACGTGAATCAGGCAGAGCATTGGGAGAGTGTCGAGATGGCGGGTCGCGACGGTGTGTGGCGGGCGACCATCCCGGCGGCGTACACCGATTCGCCCTACCCCTTGCAATACTATTGCGAACTCAAGGCAGCCTCCGATAAGGCGTGGATCTATCCGGGGTTCTCGCCGGAGCGGACGAATCTGCCGTACCTTGTGCTGCGCAGATTGTGAGCCGGACGGCGGCTCCGAATTATCTATTGACAAGGCGGAAGCTGACGGCTTATTATCCGACATAGCCAAATGCACACGTGTGCATCAAGGGGTTGATCCATGAAGATTACACACTATTGCCTCGTTTTCGCAGCCCTGCTCGCCAGCCTGCCCACTGCCTTAATGGCACAATTCGAAACCGCCTCCGTCCTGGGTACCGTTAAGGACGGCACTGGCGCAGTCATCGTCAACGGTAAAGTCACCCTCGAAAACATTAAGACCGGCGTCGCTGCCACCACGCAGACCAACGATTCCGGCAATTACGATTTCCTGGCTGTCCAGATCGGCAGCTACCGCCTGAAGGCCGAAGCCACTGGCTTCAAAGCCGCTGTCAGCGAAGACTTCACCGTCGCCGTCAGCGCCCGCCAACGCGTAGATCTGACGTTGGAAGTGGGCGCCGTCACGGAGACCGTCAAAGTCACAGGCACGGTAGCGATGCTCGAAACCGATTCGAGCGACCGCGGCCAGGTGATTAACAATGCCACCGTCGTGAACCTGCCCCTGAATGGCCGGAATTATTCCGACCTCGCTTTGCTCGCCCCTGGCGTCCGCAAGTCGTTCCTGGGCATGGATCCAAATAACAGCAATTTCCGCGAAGGCTCGTTCAACGTCAACGGGCAGCGCAGCGCCTTCAATAATTTTCAGGTGGATGGCGTGGACAACAACGCCTACAACACCAGCAACCAGGGCTATTCGAACCAGGCCATCCAGCTCAGCCCCGACGCAGTGGCCGAGTTCAAGGTGCAGACCGACAACTTCAGCGCCGAGTACGGGCGCGCCGGCGGCGCCATCATCAACGTGTCGCTGAAGAGCGGCACCAACCAGTTCCACGGGGCCGCCTGGGAATTCCTGCGCAATACCAAACTCAATGCGGTGGGCTATTTCAAGCCTGCCAATGGCAAGCCGGTCTTCCAACAGAACCAGTTCGGCGGCAATCTCGGCGGACCGGTGATCAAGAACAAGACCTTCTTCTTCGTGGATTTCGAAGCCCTGCGCCGCAAGACGGCGACCCTGGCGTACCTCACGGTCCCCACCGCCGACCAGCGTAACGGCATTTTCGACCGTCCCATCAAGAACCCGTACACCGGTGAGATTTATTCGAACGGGATTGTGCCGAAGTCCGTAATCACGGCCTTCGCGGCCAAGGTCTTCGGCCAGATGCCCCCTCCCACCACCACCGGCACCTCCAATAACTACCAGGCTCTGCCCAGCGTCCCGAGCGTGGAGAACAAGGGCGATGCCCGCGTGGACCACTACTTCAGCAGCAAGGCGACCGCCTATTTCCGCTACAGTCACCGCGAATTCAACCAAACCGACAACCCGCAGATCCCGCTGCCGCTGGGTTCTGATTCCAGCAACGGCTTCGTCAACATCATCAACAAGCAGATCGCCGGCGGCGTGACCTACACGGTCAGCCCGACTTCGCTGCTGGAATTCCGCATGGGCTACACCGAGTCCACCGGCGGAAAATGGCCGATTCAATTGGGTATGCCCGGCATGCTGGAAGCCTACGGAATCCCCGGCCTGCCCACCGATCCTTCGGTGAGCGGCGGCCTGAATACGCAGGCGATCAGCGGTTACCTGAACCTGGGACGCCGCAGCAGCACACCGCAATTTCAGAATCCGACGGTGCTCAACCCGAAGGTCAATTTCTCGAAGATCTTCGCGCAGCACTCCTTGAAACTCGGGTGGGAATGGCAGCACATCGATACCGCGGTGCTGGACTTCAGCCCGCAATATGGACAGGACACCTACGGCGGCCAGTTCAGCGCGCCCACCGGGGCGTCGGCCAACAACATTTACAACGTGGCGGACTTCCTCTTCGGCGCGCGCAGCGCGTATCAGTTGACCAACGTGTTCACCGCGCAGTACCGGCAGCGGATGAATTTCTTCTACGTGCAGGACGATTGGAAGGTCTCCAAGAAGCTGACCCTCAACCTCGGCGTGCGCTACGAATACGCTACGCCGCAATGGGAGGATGGCAACCACCTGGCCAACTTCGTGCCCGGCTCGCCCGCCAAGATGATCACCGCCAGTTCGGGGAGCATCGCCAACCGCGCCCTGGTGAATCCAGACCGGAACAACTGGGCGCCGCGCGTCGGCCTTGCTTATAGCCTGACGCCTAAGACCGTGATCCGCAGCGGCTACGGCATCAGCTACATTCACTTCAACCGCGCGGGCGGCGAGAACTTGCTGGCCTACAATCCGCCTTCGGTGATCACCATCAACATCAACAACCCGAATCCGCTGACCGCGCCCACCTGCGCCGCGAATGTGGCCAACTCCAACTGCTTCCGGCCCACGACGCTGGGCTACACGGACAGCATTCTGGACCCGAGCCGCATCGACTACACCAACGTATCGTTGCGTTATACGCCGACCAACACCCGCACCGGTTATGTGCAGAGCTGGCACTTCACGGTGCAACAGCAACTGGCGAAAGAGTGGCTCGTTGAGGTTGGCTATGTGGGCAACCATGGCGTGAAACTCATGACCCTCGGCGATGTCAACCAGGCGCGTCCGCAGGCTCCCAACGAGAATTCGACATTGAATTCGCGCCGCCCGTATCTGGGCTTCGCCGATGTCGAAATCTCCTATCAGGGGGGCTGGGACATCTACCATGCACTACAGGCCAAAGTCGAGAAGCGCTTCTCGGGCGGCTTCTACTTCCTGAATTCGTTCACGTGGTCGAAGCTGCTGGACAACTCGTCCGGCCACCTGGAAGCCAACAACGGCGACAACTCCCGCGTCAACTTCCTGGATCCGGGCTACAACAAGGGCGTCGGCAGCTACAACCAGCCCTTCAACAACACCACCACCCTGGTGTACGCGCTGCCCTACGGCAAGGGCCGCAAGTTCGGCTCCAACGGGAACCCCGTCCTGACCGCGATTATCGGCGGCTGGCAGGCGACGGTGATCAACACCATGACCAGCGGCATGCCGGTCAATATCAACTATGGTCCGGCCTCCCGCTACTCGGTGAGCGGCTACCCGACCTACCGCCCCAGCGTGATTGGCGATCCGATGGCTCCCGAAGCCAACCGGAATATCGACAACTACTTCAACAAGGCCAATGTGTTGCCTACGGTGGATCCGCTGAACCCCAACCCGTTCGGCAACCTCGGCCGCAACACGGTGCGCAGCTACGCCATCTATAACACCGATCTCGGGCTGCACAAGGATTTCCCACTTTGGTCTGAAGTGCGCAAACTCCAGTTCCGGACGGAGTTTTTCAACGTCATGAACAAGACGAATTTTCAGGCGCCGAATTCCACTTCGACCAGCAGCGCCTTCGGCACCATCCGCAGCGCTTTCCCGGCGCGTGTCATTCAGATGGCGCTCAAGTTCGTCTTCTAGGTGCTTGCCCGTGCCTTTGCGTAACCAAAGCCCGCCGGGGCTCGCCAAACCTGCGTCCATTAAGGACATCGCCCGCATGGCGGGGGTTACGCATTCCACCGTCTCCCGCGCTCTGCGCAATAGCCCACTGGTGAGCGGGGAGACGGCGGAACGGATTCACCGCATTGCCCGCGACCTTGGCTACCGTACCAGCGCCGCGGCTCGTGCACTAGTCACCCAACGCAGCGATACCATCGGCGTCGTGGTGACCAATATTCTCGATCCTTTCATCGCGGGAGTGGTGAGCGGTATCGAAGAGACGGCCGACGAGCACGACTTGTCGGTCTTCCTCGCCAACTCCAATGCACAACCGGAACGTGAAGTCCGCGTGGCGCAGAAGTTCCAGGAACGGCGCGTGGATGGGATTATCGTTGCGGCATCGCGGGTTGGCGCGCAGTATGTGCCCCTCCTGACCCATATGCAGGTGCCTATCGTGCTGCTCAACAACCAGCACCCGAGCAAATTTGCGCATTCGATCATGATCGCCAACGTTCAGGCGAGTGTGGAAGCCATGCGCTATCTGATCCGGCTGGGGCATCGCCGCATTGCCTATCTGGGAGACCGTTCCGGATACCAGTCCGACGAGGAACGTTTCACGGGCTACCGGCAGGCGCGGGCCGAAGCCGGCCTGACCATCGAGCCCTCGCTGATTGTGCATGGCGATGGCAAGCCTGAAGGCGCCGAGGCTCCGATGGCGGAGTTGCTGGCGCTGCCGCAGCGGCCGACAGCGCTTTTCTGCTACAACGATATGTCTGCCCTGGGCGCGATGCGTCAGATTCGCAGTCACGGTCTGCGGATCCCGGAGGACATCTCGGTGGTGGGCTTCGACGACTTGTATATCAGCCAGTACATCAACCCGCCGCTGACTACGGTGCGGCAGCCTATGCGACAGATGGGGCGCATGGCCATGGAAACGCTGCTACAGCTATTTTCCGGCGTGGAATCGGGAAACGAGGTACGCGTGCCCGGAGAATTAATTGTGCGCGAATCCACCGCGCCGCCAAAGGAGAACTAATGAGTGAATTACTGGTCCGTCCGGAAGTTTTTTCCGATCGCATTGAGAGTTTCAGTTACGAATACCTCTCATTTCAATCCCGCAAACTGAGCGCGGGCGCGGAGTACACCGCGGAGACCGGCACGAACGAACTGGCGATTGTCGTCCTTGGCGGAGTGTGTTCGGTTGCGACGCCGTCCGCAGCGTGGTCGCGCATCGGCGGGCGCACCAACGTCTTCGATGGCCTGCCCTACACGCTCTACCTGCCGGTGGGGACGTCGTTCTCCATCCGCGCGGATACCGATTGCGACCTGGCCTTCTGCTACTGCCGCGCCGAAGAGGTGCACCCGGCGCGCCTGGTTACGCCCGACGAAGTGCGGGTGGAGATCCGCGGCGGAGGCAATGCTACGCGCCAGATCCACCACATGTTGACGCCGGAGTTTCCCGCCCATCGCCTGCTGGTGGTGGAAGTGTTCACGCCGGCCGGCAACTGGTCCAGCTACCCGCCGCACAAGCACGACGTGCACAATCCTCCGGGCGAAGTCGATCTGGAAGAGATCTACTACTACCGCTTGGACCGCCCGGAAGGCTACGCCATTCAGAAGGTCTACACGGCCGACCGCCGCATCGACGAGACGATTTCGGTACGCGACGGCGAGTTGGTGATGATCCCCGAAGGCTACCATCCGGTAGTGGCCGCGCACGGTTACAACGTGTACTACCTGAATGCGCTGGCCGGCTCGGCGCGCTCCATGGCTGCGTCGGACGACCCGGATTACGCGTGGGTGCGCGGCAGTTGGAGCGAGCAGGATCCGCGCTTGCCGATGGTGAAAAGGTGAACCAAATGGACGTTGTGATTCTGGGTCGGATTGGTTACGACCTGTATTCCGAAGAGCCGCATGTGCCGCTGCCGCAGGTGCGCCGCTTCTCCCGCTATCTGGGCGGATCGAGCGCCAATATGGCGGTGGGGCTTTCGCGCCTGGGCGCCAAGGTGGGCATCGTCAGTTGCCTGGGGGATGATTCGCTCAGCAGTTTCCTGATCGATTTCCTGAAGAAGGAAAACGTGGAGACCAGCCACGTCAAGACCGCGCCGGGCTACCTGCCCTCGCTGTGTCTCACGGAGGTCGCGCCGCCCGACCGCTTCCCGCAGGTCTTCTACCGGCACGATGCGGTGGATACCATGCTCGATATCGATGGCGGCGACCTGGCCTTCGCCGGCTCGGGGCGCATGTTCGTCACCAACGGCACGTCGCTGTGCGGCTCACCGTCGCGGGAGTCGACCTACCGCGCCTTGGAAGCCGCCAAGAAGGCGGGCTGCCGCGTGGTGCTGGATGTGGACTACCGCTCCATGTCGTGGCGGAAGCAGGAGGAAGCAGGGCTCGCGGTGAGGCTGGCGCTGCCCTTCGTCGATGTGCTGATCGGCAATCAGTTGGAGTTGAAACTGGTGACCGGCGAGGACGATCTGGATCGGGCGACCGCGAAATTGCAGGCGCAGGGCGTGCCTACCGTGGTCTCGAAATTGGGTGAGTTGGGAACGCGCGTGATCACGGGCGGCGAGTCGGTCTATCTGCCGCCGTACTCGGTGGAAGTGTGCACCACGATCGGCGCCGGCGACGGCTTCGCGTCGGGATTTCTCTATGCCATGCTGAAGGGGCTTCCGCTGGCCGAATGCCTGCACTATGGCAATGCGGCGGCCGCTATCGTGGTCAGCCGGTTGAGTTGCTCGGAAGCCATGCCGGTACTCTCCGAAGTGGAAGAGATGATCCGGCAGCAAAGAAAGGGATAAGTGTTCTCGAGCAAAGAATTCCTCTCCGACTCGCTGTTGGCGCGCCTGACCGAAACGCGCGTCAGCGACCCCGATTTCGCCTGGCGCGCCGCCCGCGCGCGCCTGCGCCGAGATCGGCTCGCGCCCTCGGGCAAGTTGAATATTCTGGCCGCCGACCATCCGGCGCGCAACGTGACGAAGGTGGGCAACGATCCGCTCGCCATGGCAGACCGGCGCGATTATCTGGCGCGTATTCTGCGCGTGCTTTCGAGCGAGCGCGTGGACGGCATCATGGCTACGATGGACATTTTGGAAGATCTGCTGACCATCGACGGGCTCTTGCGGGATGCCGGCGCGCCCGTGCTGCTCGATGGGCGCGTGCTGATCGGCAGCCTCAATCGCGGTGGTCTTGCAGGCAGCGCGTGGGAGCTGGACGATCCGGTCACCGGCGTGACCCCTGCTACCTGCTGCGAGTGGCGGCTGGACGGTGCCAAATTGCTATTGCGGGTGGACCAGTCGGAACCCGCGTCGCTCAAGACGTTGTTGGCCTGTGCGGCCGCGATTAATGAATCCAACGCGCGCGGACTACCGATGTTCCTGGAGCCGCTGCCGGTGACGAAGACCGATAAAGGTTATGTGGTGGTGAAGACCGCCGAAACCTTGGCCCGCCTGGCCGGTGTGGCCAGTGCGCTGGGCGATAGCAGCCGCTACATGTGGCTCAAGCTGCCGCACTGCGAGGGCTACGAGACTGTGGCTCGCGCGACTACTCTGCCCATTCTGCTGTTGGGCGGCGAATCCGCCGGCGATCCCGCTCCGTTCCTACGGCAATTAGGCTCGGCGATGGCCGCGGGGCCGAATGTGCGCGGCGCGTTGGTGGGCAGGAACGTGCTGTATCCCGGGGACGAGGATCCGCTCGCCATGGCCGAAGCGGCGGGCGGCATCGTGCATCACGGCTGGAGTGTGGAGCAGGCACTGGAATCGATGGCGGCGGTTCGCGGTACCGGAACGGATCGTTTGTCGCGGATCTAATTTGTAGGGCGGACCCCCTGGTCCGCGCGGGACGCCCTCGTCCCGCAAACGTAG
>JBDTPR010000015.1:0-25724 GCA_039932635.1 Candidatus Solibacter sp. | reverse complement strand
GGAAGCCTGCCCCAAGTGAGCTTCTGATCGCCACCGACCTGATGCCCCGATTGTGCGGCGGCCATCTGCCGCCGCGCGTCCCACCTGGAATACCGGTTATCAGGTGGAAATCAGCGATCCAGCTTACGCATCGTGATCTTATCGACCTCGATCACAAACACGGGATTCCCGGGAAAGCTCGTGCAAGGAGTCAGCAACAGCGGAAACGGGAACCCCGCCGCCGGCAATTCCAAAGTCACCCGCCGCTTCGGACTCCGCAGTGCCTCGGGAGGCGCTGCATCCAGCATCACGGAATGCAGTGCGCCCGCCGCCTTCTTCACCGGAGGCGCCATCACCCAGGGACGCACATACCCCTGTCCGAACCCGCACAAACTCGACATAGCCAGCAGAAAGAGCGCTCGCATACCGGGGGAATGCCGACCACGCAGCCAACCCTTTCACCGATTTTTCAACTTACTCCGGCTCGCCGCATCGGTGTATAGCAATTTCCTGCCCCGGCTCGATTACGCGCAGGTTTCCACCCTCATGTGGGAAAATCCACGCGCGGGCATCTATCGCAGTGTTTACAGATTGCGGCCGTCCGGACGCTGCGGAGTGGTAGCCGCCAGTTTCTTCCTCATTTCCTGACTGCGCTCTCTGCGTGCGAGTCTGGCTTTGCGAATCCGGTGGAACCGGGCTTTGTCTCCATTGATTGCTGACATGATGCCCAACAGTAGCAGGTTCCCGCCGTCGCCGTAACGCGATCACGGTTGGTACTGGCGCTTCGTGCGGAACATCCGACCATTCGGCGGTCCCTTGCGGGTGCTGTGCGGTGTCACTCCGTGCGCAGCAGTCCGCTGGTATTTCGCTTGGGCACAGCACCCACTGGAATCTTCTGGACCACGTTCATCGTCTGGTTGTTCACGACTACCACCGCATCCTCGCCCGCGATAGCCACATACAGGTTCTTGCCGTCCGGCGGAATTGTCATCCACTCCGGGTGGCTGCCAACACGCACCACCTTCAGCAACTTGCACTCCGGCAGCGAGTAAGCCGCAACATAGCCGTAATACTTGCTTGTAACCCAGAGTTTCTTCCCGTCCGCCGTGATCGCCAGTCCATGCGCGGGCGCCCCCTGTATCCCCTGCGTCTCCTTCTCCTGCCCGGCAGGGTCCGGCAGCGTCACGCGCCGGATTTCCTTTCGCGTCGCAAAATCGACCACTGCGAAGCCATGAAAATCCGACAATTGCACGATGATTTCCCTGGTCGAGCCATTAGCGTTCCGCGTGAACGCCATCGGCCGTATGCCGGCGCTCAGCGTGAGCGTCCATGCCAGGCTGTTACCGGCGGTTTCGATTACGTTGATCGTGTGCGACGGAATCGACCCGGCCACCACGTATTTGCCGTCAGGCGTCAAATACACATTGTGGACCGCACCCTTCACCGCGATGCTCTTCACATTGGTCAGCGACGCTGCATCGATCACATCGACCGCGCCCGGCGCGTCCGCGATCCCCACATAGACGTGCGAGCCGTCCTTCGCGACATCGACGTTATTCGGCCGTCCGCTCAGCGGAATCCGTTTCGTCACCTTGAGCGTTTTCGCGTCCACTACGTCCAGTGTGTCCAGCGATTCGTCCGAGACATAGATGCGCTTCCCGTCCGGTGCGATCGCCACTCCATGCGGAACCTCGATATCCTCGATCGTCCCTATCACCTGGTTGGTGGCCGGGTCGATTACGTGAATGTTGTCCCCGGCCGCGTTGGTCTGTAGAACGCGCGCACCCTGCGCATGCAGTGAAGCGATTGCCAAAAAAATACTCAGCGCCGCGCGTATCATTTGGTGCCTCCTGACGTCCGGCCGTTGACCCAGGCGGCCAGAATCTGCCACTCCGGATCGCTCTGCGATTTCCAGTGCTTGCCGCCCGCGTGAAAGTGATCGCCGCCCGCCGCGGCCGCCAGAGGATGCAGGAGCAGCGGACTCTTCAGGGGGTTTCCCGGCACCACGAATTGCCGCCACATCGCGAAGTTCTTACGGGACTGTTCCTCGGTCCATGTGGCCGCGTCCGCTGCCAGCGGTTCCAGCGGCGGGCTGCCGTGCCGGTGGCAAGTTACGCAGCGTGCGTGCCCGGGTCGCTTGTTGAGAAAGATCGGCTGTACGCGCTCTTTGAAAAAGCCATAGTCCAGGGATGGTCCGTCGGCAGCGGAAACCGCTCCGAGGGCGGATAACGTGGACAACGCAAGGATGCGCAGTGCCGTCATGTTCCACCTCGATCTACAGAACCTATCACACCTGGAGTCGCGGTGGCGGCATAACCCGACGGAAGTATGCCGAAGTGAACCGCGATGTTCCAGGTCGCGGCCGTCCGGTGCTTGCCAAACTCGCGCCGCTGTTGGCTACTGAGCTTCACGCATAGCGCGCCGCCCATTCCCGCGCCTCATGCTGGTAAGCTGGAACGCTTAGGACCCCACGCCCAACCGCATGACGCGCGACAAAATTACCCTCCCCCAACTCGAAAATTTCCTCTTCAAATCCGCCGACATCCTGCGCGGCAAAATGGACGCCTCCGAGTTCAAGGAATTCATCTTCGGCCTCCTCTTCCTCAAGCGCCTCTCCGATGAATTCGACCGCAAACGCGCCCACCTCCGCCAAAAAACCTACGCCCACATCGCCGACCCCGCCCTCCTCGCCGAACTCCTCGAAGACAAAACCTCCTACGGCGACACCTTCTACGTCCCCGTCCGCGCCCGCTGGCACGAATCCTGGACCGACGACACCGGCGACCTCGTCCCCGCCCTCAAAGACCTCAAGCAGGACATCGGCGCCATGCTCAACAAGGCCATCGCCGCCATCGAAGACGAGAACGACGCCCTCAACGGCGTCCTCAAAAACAACATCAATTTCAACTCGCTCCGCGGCAAAGCCAAAATCCCCGATCAAAAGTGGAAAGACCTCCTCGACCACTTCAACCAGCCCCAATTCACCCTCGTCAACGACAACTTCGAGTTCCCCGACCTCCTCGGCGCCGCCTACGAATACCTCATCAAATTCTTCGCCGATTCCGCCGGCAAAAAGGGCGGCGAATTCTACACCCCCGGCGAAGTCGTCCGCCTCCTCGTCCAACTCGTCAAACCCCACGCCGGCCACGAAATCTACGACCCCACCGTCGGCTCCGGCGGCTTCCTCATTCAAAGCCACCAGTACGTCGAAGAGCAGGGCGAAAACCCCGACAACCTCGCCCTCTACGGCCAGGATTCCAATGGCACCGTCTGGTCCATCTGCATCATGAACATGATCCTCCACAACATCACGCGTTTCACCATCGAGAACGCGGACACCCTGGAGGACCCCCAACTTTTCGACCACGGCAAAATCCGCCGCTTCGACCGTGTCCTCGCCAATCCCCCCTTCTCCCAGAACTACAGCCGTGCCACCCTCAAATTCCCCGACCGCTTCGATGAATGGTGCCCGGAGACGGGTAAGAAGGCCGACCTCATGTTCGTCCAGCACATGCTGGCCAGCCTCAAGCCCGACGGCCACATGGCCACCATCATGCCCCACGGCGTGCTGTTCCGCGGCGGCAAGGAAAAGCTCATTCGCGAACGCTTCATCAATGACGATGTGATCGAGGCCATCATCAGTCTCCCGCCCGCCCTCTTCTACGGCACCGGCATCCCCGCCTGCGCCCTCGTCATGAATAAGAACAAACCCGACCACCTCAAGGGCAAGGTCCTCTTCATCAATGCCGACCGCGAATTCGCCGAGGGCAAAAATCAGAACAAACTCCGCCCCGAAGACATCGAGAAAATCGATTTCGTCTTCACTCAAAAACGCGAACTCCCCAAATACAGCCGCCTCGTGGACCATGCCGAAATCACCGGCCAGCACGAGTGCAACCTCAATATCCGCCGCTACGTGGACAACACGCCCGACCCCGAACCCGAAGACGTTCAGGCCCATCTCATCGGAGGCGTGCCGGAATCCGAAGTGGACGCCCGCAAGGCCGACTTCGCCAAGTTCGGAGTCTCCGCCGCGTCACTCTTCCAGCCGGATCGCCCCGGCTACCTCGCCTTCCTCCCCGCCATCGCCGCCAAATCCGCCATCAAGGCCACGCTCGAAGCCGATCCCGCCCTTCAGGCCACTCTCACCGCGCACGACCACGGCCAACTCCTCGAAGAAGAACTCTAGCTCAAAACCGGAAACCAACAGATGATATCAATCAGTGGTATCATTGGACCGTGAGTAAGCACGCGCGCGTGCTGGCGGCCATCTTCGAAAAACGGGCGAATATCTCTTGGGCCGACATTGAGGCGATGCTCCTGCACCACGGAGCCGAAATTTCCGAGGGCCGCGGATCGCGCGTCCGAATCGCTCTCAATGGCGCACGTGCCGTGTTCCACCGGCCGCATCCTCAAAAGGAAACGGATCGTGGCGCGGTTGCATCCATGCAGCGCTTTCTCACTGAAGCCGGCATCAGAATCGAGGGGAAACCATGACCTATAAGGGCTACCAATCCAAGGTCGAGTTCGATGAAATTGTAGGTATCTTCCACGGAGAAGTAATCAACACGCGTGACGTCATTACTTTTCAAGGAACTTCCGTTGCGGAATTGAAGCAGGCGTTCGAAGACTCCATAGATGACTACCTGGAGTTTTGCGCTTCCAGGGGCGAAGATCCCGACAAGCCTTTTTCCGGCAAATTCCTCATCCGCGTTCCGCCGGAGATCCACCGGCAAATCATGACCGAAGCGCGACGTCAGGGCAAGAGCCTCAACTCTTACGTCCTGGAACGGCTCCAATCGGGTACGAACCACGCTGCCTAGCCCTAGCTGTCGCGCCGGCCTCCTGGCCGTTCCACTGGAAGGCAACTCACCGCGCAACCGCGAAACCCGCGAGAGTGGCGTCCGGCGTTCCAATAGCGGTATTGTGGGTCGTGGGGATGACGTTGAATATCCCGGACTCCGTGTTGCAAGGCCTCCGCTTTCCCGAAGGGGAAATGGCGCAACGGCTCCAGACTGAACTCGCCCTCGCCCTTTATGCGCAAGGCGCCCTTTCGCTTGGCAAGGCGGCCGAACTTGCGCAAATAGAGCGTATGCCCTTCGGCGAGCTAGTCGGGCACCGCGGCATCGCGCGGCACTACGGCGACGAAGAACTCGCCCAAGACGCCTCCTATGCTCGTGGTGAGTAACACTTCGCCGATCTGCAACCTCGCAATCATTGGCCGTCTTCATCTCCTTCAAGACCAATTAGGGGAGATTCGAATTCCCGCAGCCGTCCAGCGCGAACTCGACCAACTATCTCACGCAGACGGATCCAAAGCCGTCCAGCTAGCCATCACCCAAGGCCGGATCCAACCTGTGGCACTCCAGGACGACAAGATCGCGCGGTTGCTTCAAACCGCACTCCATCCGGGCGAAGCCGAAGCCATTGCTCTCGCTCTGAATTTGCCGGCCGACCTGATTCTGCTGGATGAGCGCGACGGGCGCATGACCGCCGAGCGCGGCGGCCTGCGGGTCACGGGTGTTTTGGGCGTCTTGCTCAAGGCCAAGAAGGACGGCCAGATCCAGGCAGTGAAACCTGAACTCGAAGCCTTGCGCACGGGAGCCCGGTTCTTTGGCTCTGCGCAATTGGAGCGCAAGATCCTGGATTTGGCCGGCGAGTAGCCTATCACTTGAACATCCAAACCACTAACCCCATTCCCTTCAATCACCTAACTGCTTCCTGCTTCAAGCTTGGCGACCCACTGATGCTACCGTCGAAATCGGGAGGGGTTGCCTGCGCCCGGCAATCGCCAAAATGCTAAGAATTTCAAAATCCGCCTCTGCACCACGTAACTTATTTATTTTCAACGAAACCGCCGGAAACCCAACGACCTGCCGAACCCAAGCCAATCCATCCCACCGCGATCCCAAGCAATCAAAAATGCGAAACGAACCCAAAAGCCCTCCTTGCTTTCAACAATCCTTTTCAAAAACGAACCCAATCGAACCAGTCAAGCCTCGATCACGATCCGCGTTCCATCCCCCACCAGGCCCCAGATCTCGTCCATCTCCTCATCCCGCACCGCGATGCAGCCCTGCGTCCAATCCCCCTCCGCCACTACCCCATCCTTCAGCCCGTGGATCATAGTTTCCCCGCCCGGGTCCACGCCCGCCGCCCGCGCCCGCTCCATATCCTCCGCCGACGGGTACGAAATATGCAGCGACAGGTGGAACTTGCTGCGCGGATTCCGCCAGTCGATGATGTACCGCCCCTCCGGCGTCCGCCCGTCCCCCTCCCGCTGCTTCGGCCCCTCCGGCGCCCACCCCAACGCTACCTTATATATCCGCAGCACTTTCTCCCCCCGCAAGAGCGTCATCTCCCGCCGTTTCTTGCTCACCAGCACCAGATCGGCCTGCAAAACTCCACAACGCATCCAATCACTATACCCACCGCCCCATTGAATTCAATAGTTTAGGTGAAACGTAATTTAAGACCATAAAATCTTAAAAATGTGTAGATTTTTGCGACAATTAGGTCTTATACTATGGTTTAAGGAAGTGAATCCCATACTCATAAGGAGGGGAGAGTTGAGCAACTCATCCACCACCACCACTCGCCCGAAGGTCACCATCGACGGTAACGAGGCGGCCGCATACGTAGCCCATCAATCGAACGAAGTCATCGCCATTTATCCCATTACTCCGTCATCCAACATGGGCGAATGGGCGGACCAGTGGTCCGCCGAACAGAAAACCAACATCTGGGGTACCGTCCCGACGGTCATCGAGATGCAAAGCGAAGGCGGAGCCGCCGGCGCCTGCCACGGAGCTTTGCAGGCGGGTTCGCTCACCACCACCTTCACCGCATCGCAGGGTCTCCTGCTGATGATCCCCAACATGTACAAGATCGCGGGCGAACTCACCAGCACGGTGTTCCACATCGCCGCCCGCGCCCTCGCCGCCCAGGCCCTCTCCATCTTCGGCGACCACTCCGACGTGATGAGCGCGCGCTCCACCGGCTTCGGCATGCTGTCTTCCAACTCCGTCCAGGAAGTCATGGACATGGCCCTGATTGCCCAGGCCGCCACGCTCGAAGCCCGCCTGCCGTTCATGCACTTCTTCGACGGCTTCCGCACTTCCCACGAAGTCGCCAAGGTCGAACAACTCTCCGTCGCCGATATCCGCGCCATGGTCGATGAGAACCTGGTCTTCGCCCACCGCAAGCGCGCCCTCACCCCCGACAACCCCTTCATCCGCGGCACCGCCCAGAACCCCGACGTCTACTTCCAGGCGCGCGAAGCCTGCAATCCCTACTACATCGCCGCCCCGACCATCGTGCAGAATGCGATGGATAAATTTGCCGCCCTCACCGGCCGCCAATACCACCTCTTCGATTACTTCGGAGCGCCCGATGCCGAACGCCTGATCATCATCATGGGTTCAGGCGCCGAAGTGGCCCACGAGACCGTCGAAGCCATGCTCGCCGCCGGCGAGAAGGTCGGTATCCTAAAAGTCCGCCTGTTCCGGCCTTTCGCCGTCGAAACCTTCGTCGCCGCGATTCCGGAATCGGTCAAATCCATCGCTGTCCTCGATCGCACCAAGGAACCCGGGGCCACCGGCGAACCCCTGTATTGCGACGTCATCACCTCCTTCGTCGAGATGGGCGTCTCCAAGAAGGTCATCGGCGGGCGTTATGGACTCTCCTCTAAAGAGTTCACTCCCGCCATGGTGAAGGGCGTGTACGATGAACTGCTCAAACCCAACCCCAAGAACCACTTCACGATCGGCATCAAGGACGATGTCACCCACACCTCGCTCGACTACGACCCCGAATACTCTACCGAAGCTGCCGGCACCGTACGCGCCCTTTTCTATGGACTCGGCGCCGATGGCACCGTAGGCGCCAACAAGAACTCCATCAAAATCATCGGTGAAGAGACCGATAACTACGCCCAGGGCTACTTCGTTTACGATTCCAAGAAGTCCGGCTCCATCACCACTTCGCACCTGCGCTTCGGCAACAAGCCCATCCGCTCCAGCTACCTCATCACCAAGGCGAACTTCGTGGCCTGCCACCAGTTCTCCTTCCTGGAACGCCTCGACATGCTGAAGCTCGCCGAACCTGGCGCTACCTTCCTTCTCAATAGCCCCTTCGATGCCGACCAGGTGTGGAACCACATGCCGCGCGCCGTGCAGAACCAGATCATCAGCAAGAAGCTGAAGTTCTACGTCATCAATGGCGACCAGGTGGCCAAAGATACCGGCATGGGCGGCCGCATCAACACCATCATGCAGACCTGCTTCTTCGCCATCTCCGGCGTTCTGCCGCGTGAAGAAGCTATCGCAGCCATCAAGTACGCCATCAAAAAGACCTATGGCAAGCGCGGCGATACCGTCGTGCAGAAGAACTACGCCGCCGTGGATGCCGCCCTCAGCCACCTGCACGAGGTCGCCGTCCCTGCCACCGCTACTTCCACCTTTGACCTGCGGCCCGCCGTTCCCGCTCAGGCGCCCACCTTCGTGCAGGACGTACTCTCGGTCATCATCGCCGGCAATGGCGACAACCTCCCCGTCAGCGCCATGCCCATCGACGGCACCTTCCCCTCCGGCACCGCCCAGTGGGAGAAGCGCAACATCGCCCTCGAGATCCCGGTGTGGGACGAAGGCCTGTGCATCCAGTGCGGCAAGTGCGTGCTGGTCTGCCCCCACTCCGTCATCCGCGCCAAGGTCTATGACGATTCTTACCTCGGCAATGCCCCCGCCACCTTCAAGTCTTCTCCGGCACGCTGGAAGGACATGAAGGACCGCAAGTACACCCTGCAGGTCGCGCCCGAGGATTGCACCGGCTGCCGGCTCTGCGTCGAAGTCTGCCCGGCCAAGAGCAAGAGCGAAGTCAAACACCGCGCCATCAATATGGTGGCCCAGCCGCCGCTGCGTGAAAGCGAAGCCGCCAACTGGGACTTCTTCCTCTCCATTCCCGAGACCGATCGCAAGCTGCTCTCGCCCACCCAGGTGAAAGATATTCAGCTCCTGCGCCCGCTCTTCGAGTTCTCCGGCGCCTGCTCCGGTTGCGGCGAAACGCCCTACATCAAGCTGGTCACCCAGTTGTTCGGCGACCGCGTGATGATCGCCAACGCCACCGGTTGCACCTCCATCTACGGCGGCAACCTTCCCACCACCCCGTATTGCAGCAACGACGAAGGCCGCGGACCGTCGTGGTCGAATTCGCTCTTCGAGGACAACGCCGAGTTCGGTCTCGGTCAGCGCCTCGCCGTCGATAAGCAGAACGAATACGCCCGCGAACTGGTCTGGCGTCTCGGCTTCCACATTGGGGAAGAGTTGGCCCAAGCCCTCATCAACGCCGACCAGAAGACCGAGCAGGGCATCTTCGCGCAGCGCGAACGCGTCATCCAGCTCAAAGCCAAACTCGCCACCCTCGACACCTCCGAAGCCCGCGACCTTCTCAGCGTGGCGGATGCGCTGGTCAAGAAGAGCGTCTGGATCATCGGCGGCGATGGCTGGGCTTATGACATCGGCTACGGCGGACTCGATCACGTCCTGGCCAGTGGCCGCAACGTCAACATCCTCGTGCTCGATACCGAGGTCTACTCCAACACCGGCGGTCAGGCATCGAAGTCCACACCGCGCGGCGCCGTCGCCAAGTTCGCCGCCGGCGGCAAACCTACCGGCAAGAAGGATCTTGCCCTCATCGCCATGAGTTACGGCAGCGTCTACGTTGCCAAGATCGCCATGGGCTCTAGCGACATGCACACCGTCAAGGCCATCACCGAAGCCGAGGCCTACGACGGGCCATCGCTCATCATCGCCTACAGCCACTGCATCGCGCACGGTTACGATATGGCGCACGGCATGGAGCAGCAGAAGGCCGCCGTCAACTCCGGTTACTGGCCGCTCTTCCGCTATAATCCCGACCTGGCCGGTCAGGGCAAGAATCCCTTCCAGTTGGATTCCCGCCCCGCCAGCATCGGTCTCAAAGACTACATCTATAACGAGACCCGCTACACCATGCTCGCCAAGAGCAATCCGGAACACGCTCAGGAGCTCTTCAAGCTGGCGCAGGAAGATGTCAGCGCCAAGTGGAAGCTCTACGAGCACATGTCGCACCAGACCGCTGAGGAGGTGAAGAAGTGATCGACCTGACGAAAACCATCGACCTTTCCACGACGTATCTTGGGCTCAAGCTCAAGAACCCGCTGGTTGCCTCCTCCTCGCCGATGTGCCGGGAAGTGAGCAATGTACGCCGCCTGGAAGATGCCGGCGCCTCCGCGATCGTCCTGCACTCTTTATTCGAAGAGCAGATCGATATCGATAGCGACGAGCTCGATCGCTTCATGACCGAGGGCGCCGACGTCTCCGCCGAGTCCACCGACAGCCACTTCCCCGACCTGCTCTTCAAGGTCATGGGGCCGGACGCGTACCTCAAGCACATTGCCAAGTGCAAAGCCGCGGTGCAGATTCCCATCATCGCCAGCCTCAACGGCACCACCGCCGGCGGCTGGCTGGAATACGCCAAGCTAATGCAACAGGCCGGCGCCGACGCGCTCGAGCTCAACATCTACAACATCCCGGTGAACCCCGATGTCTCCGGAGCCGATGTCGAGCAGGGCTATGTCGATCTGGTCCAGGCCGTCAAGAAGGAAGTCACCATCCCCGTCTCTATCAAGCTCGGTCCCTACTTCAGCTCCATGGCCAACATGGCCAAGCGGCTGGACGCGGCCGGCGCCGATGGCCTGGTGCTCTTCAATCGCTTCTATCAGCCCGATTACGATCTCGAAGCCCTGGAAGTGGTGCCCAATCTGATCCTCAGCAACTCCCACGAGTTGCTGCTCCGCCTACACTGGATCGCCGTCATCTATGGCAGCATCGAAGCGGACCTCGCCCTCACCGGCGGAGTCCACGCCGCTACCGATGTGATCAAAGCCATGATGGCCGGCGCCAAGATCGCCATGATGACCTCCGCGCTATTGAAGCGCGGTATCGGCTTCCTCGATACCATCTGCACCGAGCTTCTGGTCTGGATGGGCGAGCACGAGTACGATTCGATCAAGCAGATGCAGGGCAGCATGAGCCGCAACGCCGTCCCGCAGCCCGCCGCCTTCGAACGTACCAATTACATGAAGGTATTAAGCAGTTACGCGATGAGGTAGGACAGGCCTCCCGACCGGTTCACTTCGCATCACTTCCCCTTGAGGGGCAAGGCTCAAGCTTGCCCCTCTTTCCATTTAAGGCTTGACCCGGAACTTATTACTAAGTGAAGCGAGCTGAGACTCCAAAGTGGGCTTCGAGACTTCGGGCTTCGAGACTTCGGGCTTCCTGGCATCAGGCTTCCTGACATCGGGCTTCCTGACATCGGGCTTCTTCGCCTCTTCCTTCTTTTCGGGCTCCGGTCGCGCCCGCACTTCCAGCGCCTTCATCGAGAGCCCGATCCGCTTCGCCTTGGTATCGGCATTCATCACCTGCACCTTGACGATCTGCCCCACCTTTACCACTTCGCTCGCGTCCTTCACGAAGCGATTGGCCAGCTCGCTCATATGCACCAGTCCGTCCTGATGCACGCCGATATCGACGAACGCCCCAAAGCGGGTCACATTCGTAACCACCCCTTCCAGGACCATGCCGGGCTTCAGGTCCGCGATCTCCTGCACATCGTCGCGCCACTTCGCCGCCACGAACTTGTCGCGCGGATCGCGTCCCGGCTTGCGCAATTCCTCACGAATGTCGCCCAGCGTGTACATGCCGACGCTTGCGGTCGCGAAGCCTTCCAGCTTGACGCGCTCGATCAACTCCGGCTTCGCGATCAGTTCCGCCACCGTCGTGCCCAGGCTGTCGGCGATCTTCGTCACCACCGCGTAGCTCTCCGGATGCACCGCCGTCATATCCAGCGGATTCTCCCCGTCGCGTATGCGCAGGAAGCCTGCCGCCTGCTCGAACGTCTTTGGCCCGAAGCCCGGCACCGCCATCAAGTCCATTCGCGAGCGGAAGCGCCCATGCTCGTTGCGGTACTCCATGATCTTCACCGCGGTGCGTTCCGTGATGCCCGCCACGTACCGCAACAGCGCCCAACTTGCCGTATTCAGATCCACGCCGACGCGGTTCACGCAGCTTTCCACAGTCGCTTCGAGGCTCGCCTTCAGGCGCCGCTGATCCACGTCGTGCTGATACTGTCCGACGCCAATCGACTTCGGGTCCACCTTCACCAGTTCGGCCAGCGGATCCTGCAAACGCCGCGCAATCGAGATCGCGCCGCGCACCGTCAGATCCAGATCCGGAAACTCCTGCCGCGCCATCTCCGACGCCGAGTACACGCTGGCGCCCGATTCGCTCACCGTCACGCTGAAGATTTTCGTCAGGCTGGCCGACCGCAGGAAATCCTGCACGAAACTCGCCGACTCTCTCGACGCCGTCCCGTTGCCGATCGCGATGGCCTGCACGTTGTGCCTCGCCACCAGGCTGGCCAGCGTCTTCATCGAGCCCGCCGTATCGTTGCGCGGCTGGAAAGGGTAGATCACCGCGTCTTCCAGGAACTTGCCGGTATCGTCCACTACCGCGAGCTTGCAGCCCGTGCGGATGCCCGGGTCGATTGCCAGGACGGTCATCCGGCCGGCCGGCGGCGAGAGCAGCAGGTTCTCCAGGTTCTCGCGGAATACCTTGATGGCTTCCTCGTCCGAGCGATCCTTCAAGTCCAAACGCACTTCGGTCTGAATCGAGGGATTGAGCAACCGCTCGTAGGAGTCCTCGATCGCGGTTTCCAGATGCGGCACCCACTCGCCGGGCTTGCGGACCACCTGCGTGCGCAGCCATGCCTGCGGCATCGCCGGCTCAAGTTCAATCTCGAAGGTCAGCACGCCTTCCTTGGCGCCGCGGCGGATTGCCAGCATGCGGTGCGAAGGGATCTTCGACGCCGGCTCCGTGTACTCGGCGTACATCTTGAACTTGCCTTCGGGGTCCAACACGCCTTCGATCTGGCGGCTGGTCACCTTGCCTTCCGCCATCATCATGGCGCGCACCGCCTTGCGGAACTCGGCCTTCTCACTGATCATCTCCGCGACGATGTGCCGCGCGCCCTCCAGCGCCTCTTGCAGCGGCAGCCCGAACTGCGCAGCCACCTGATCGAGCGGCGTGGGGTCGGTCTGCTCCCAGAGAAAAAGCGCCAGCGGCTCGAGCCCCTTATCGCGCGCGATCGACGCCTTGGTGCGGCGCTTCGGTTTGTAGGGCAGGTAGAGGTCTTCGAGTTCCGTCTTCTCCAGCGCCGCCTCGATCTTCGCTTTCAGTTCCGGGGTGAGTTTGCCCTGCTCTTCGATCGATTTGAGCACCGTCTCGCGGCGGTCCTCCAGCTCGCGGAAGTACTCCAGCTTCTCCTGGATATCGCGGATCTGGACCTCGTCCAGATTGCCCGTCACTTCCTTGCGGTAGCGGGCGATGAACGGCACGGTGGCGCCCTCGTCGAGCAGCTCGATCACCGCCTGCATGCCCTTGATTGGCACGTTGAGCAATTTGGCGATGTGGAGGAGATCTGCGGTCGGTAATGCTTTCAATTCAGCCATGGTTCCTGTGGAGCTTTTATGATCCCACGGAGCGGGCCGCGTGCAAGCTTAGCTATAGATACTTGACAAACATTACGGCATTGCCGCGTTCGTTATAGAGCAGTTCGTCCACCAAATTCTTGGTGAGCAGAATGCCGAAGCCGCCGGGCCGCTTGCCGGCTTCGGCGCGTACTTCCACGTGCTTGGTGGGCGCGTCGTCGGGATTGGAGATAGCGGCGTGCGGCAGGAAGTCCAGCGAGAAGCCGGTGCCGGGGTCGTGTATCAGGCCCATGATGGATTTGCTGGTGTGCAGAATCGAGGTGCGCACGCGCTTGTGCGGGTCGTTCTTGCCGCCGTGCTCGATCGCGTTCATGAGGAGTTCGCGGAAGGCCGATGATACGTCTTCGCTGGCTTCCGTCGAGAGGTTCGCCGTGATCTCGCGGAGGAAGTGCGTGGTGCGGTCTGCCGCATCGATCTTGCAGCGCACGTCCAGCGTGATCCACTCGGGGCGGGCCGAGACCACGCGGATGTCGTCCTGCCAGGACTCGGAATCGAGCGCCTGCTGCACCAGTTCGGCGAGAGGTCCGGGCGTGACGGGGCGGTGAAGATAGCCGAAGGCTCGCTGACGTATGGCGTGCAGGATCTGCTGCGGGTCGAAGTCTCCGGTGAGAATGACTTTGGTGTCGGGCCGTATGGAGCGTACCCGGCGGAGCAGTTTCAAGGGGTCGAAACCATTGTTCCCCTGGGCAGCCACCACCAGGTCTACCGGGCCGGTGCGGATCACGTCGAGAGCCTCGCGGCTGCCAGCCACCTGCTGGATCTCGCGGTCTTCCTGCTGAAGAAGGCCGGACAGATATCCTTGATCCCCGGGGTCGGTGTCGATTAACAACAGGCTGCGCGCGCTCAAAACATCTCCACTCTTAATCTAGCCGACTTTGGATGTGTATGTATTTTGGCCGAGGATCAGCATACCATGTAGGGAGTATCACACTCCACGATACCGGAGGGTCCAGGGTCCATGTCTAGATTATTAAAAGGTAACCCGTGCCAGCGCCGGCGCATCTCAACTTCCAGCGTGAGAACTCCCATTTTGCTGCTCGCCGCCTGTGCCGCCGCGGCTGCGCAGGTCTATCCCGGAGGCGGCTATCCCGGGCAATCGTCCCCGTACCCGGGCGGCCAGTCGCCGTACCCTGGCGGACAATCGCCGTACCCTGGAGGGCGGCAACCCACCGGCGGGGGAATCCCCATGCCTGGCGGCAGCAAGAATAAAAAGGACTCCAAAGTCGCGCAGCCAATGCCGAATTTCCGCGGCGCGCTGAAAGTGTTCGACCAGAAGAGCATCAGCCTGGAACTCGGCGACAAGCGCGTGATGGATTTCAAGCGCAACGACAAAACCAAGTTCTTCAAGGCCGGCGACGAGGTCAAGACGCCCAACTTCGCGGTGGGCGACCAGGTTTCGGTAGAGGCTATGGAAGAGGTTGGCGGGTACATGACCGCGGTCAACGTCTACTGGGAAAAGTCGGGCGGCGGCGCCCCTTCCAAGCGCGATGAAGGTGTGGTGGATACCTGGAAGGACGAGGTCAAGACCGGCTCCGAGCACACCACCCCCAAGGCGCCCGCCACGGGCAATGCTTCCGATGACGGACCCCCACGGTTGACACGCCCCGGCGCCGCTGCGCCTGCCGCTACAGCCGAAGCCCGTGAAGAACGGGCACCGGCGGTGAGGCCAGATCCGAACGACCCCGGCCCTCCGCGCCTGAAGCGAGGCGGCGTAGCCGACCCAAGCCGCCAGAAGTCCGGCGACGTGCCTGAGCAGGACACGGCGCAGCGTCCGGCGGAGATTGGCGGCGCCCCTGTGAAGCGCTCCGCCGCCAACGATGGCGAGCGCGTGACCGACGGCTCGCGGCCCTCCGTAATCCGCGGCGATGGCGATGAGGACACGGTGCGCAGCGTGCCGCGCAAGGACGAACCGCTGATCCGCCGCGCGGCCGATACCGCGATGGAGTTCACCGAGACCCTGCCCAGCTACATCTGCCAGGAGATGGTGACGCGGTCGCAGAGCGAATCCACGCCGGCCAACTTCCAGCCTATCGATGTGGTCTCCATGGAAGTGCTTTACACCAATGGCCGCGAGGAATATAAGAACATTCAGATCAACGGTAAGAAGTCCGTTAAGAAGATTGAGGAGACGGGCGGGGCGTGGAGCACCGGCGAATTCGGCACCGTGCTGGTAGACCTGTTCTCCCCGGCGACCAACGCGGTCTTTAAGTTTCGCCGCGATTCGCGCGCCGGCGGCGTGATGGCCAAGATGTACGATTTCGAAGTGGCCCGCGAGGGTTCGCACTGGAGCATCCACTCGGGGGCGCAGAGTTTCAATCCGCCGTACCAAGGAGCGGTGTGGATCGACCCGGCGACGGCTCGCGTGCTGCGTATCGAGATGGAGGCCAAAGGCTTCCCGGGCGATTTCCCGCTCGACCACGTGGAATCCGCCACCGACTACCAGTACATCCGTCTGGGCGACGCCAAGCAGTACCTGCTGCCGGTGCACGCCGAGACTTTGAGCTGCCAGCGCGGCACCGCCTTCTGCTCGCGCAACGTAATCGATTTCCGGAACTACCATAAGTACTCCGGCGAATCGTCGATAACCTTCGGCGGGGCTACCACCGATAAGAAGTAACTCTTTGTGCCGTCAGAGTCGCGACCGTGAGGGAGCGCACGGCATGCGGCATCCAAGTCAAAGTTAGCAACGGCTCTGTTACGGTCGCGGCTCTGACCGAGTGTTGGCTAACTAACTGTAGTGATGAGGGGATTGAAGGACAACTCAGGAGAGTTGGGAAGAGCAGTATCAACCCGCTCCCCCCAAATCGGTTTGCCTCTTAGCTGGCGCTAGTATTGGCAGCTTCCAACTGGCTATTGGATGTGGTCCAGATTCCTTTGATGCTGCCGCCGGCGCCCAGAAAGAGAGCGGCCGAAGCCAGAGCCACGAACGCCATCAATAGGGTGTATTCAATCAGGTCCTGGCCCTGATCATCATTCCAGAAGTTCTTAATCACGCTCACGTTCGATACCAATCCTTCTAAAGTATTTGACCCCACCTGCATTTATGTGAGTGGGCCATTTGCTCATGGATCAGAGTATGCCGCAGCGGTAATGAAAAACATATTACCTATGGTTATGGCGTTAAGTTATTTCCGTACCAGGGGGAGTAATGGCCCTCACGACTGATAACTTTGCATCTAAGGTCTTATCTGGTCCTTGTTTGGAATAGGAGCGGCGCCAGGTCGGTAAGGTTCTGTCGCCACAAGGGCCATACATGACCGATATCAGGGATTTCCGTGTAGACCAGCGCGACGTTTTCGGACTTGAGCCAGTCGCGGAACTGGCGGTTCACGCCGACCAGGCCATCGGCCGTGCCGCAGGCAATCCAGAGTAGTTTGAGCTGGGCGCTGGATTTGGCGTTCAGGTTGGGGAAGTTTTTGGGGATGGCCGCCGCGTCGATGTTGGAAGGTCCGCCTCGTCCTCCGCCGCCGCGTCCCGCGGGTGCGGCTCCGGCCGCCGGCGCCGGTGTGGCGCCGCGGGCGCCCGGCCACATAACATACGCGCCGCTGAAAGAGCCCACATAGGCAAACTTGTCGAGGTGGTTGAGGCCGACGAAGGTGGCCTCGGCGCCGCCCATGGAGAGGCCGGCGATGGCGCGCTGGGTGCGGTCCTTGCTCACGTTGTATGCCTTCTCCACCTGCGGCATCACCTCTTCGACGATGGTGCGGGCGTAGGCGGGAATCATCTCGGCGCTCATGGCTCCGCCGGGTCCGCCGGAGTTGCCGTAGCCGAGCGGGGTCACCATGATCATCGGCTTGGCTTTGCCCTGAGCGATCAGGTTGTCCAGGATGGTGTTGGCCGCGCCGACGCCGAGCCAGCTGCCGGCTTCGTCGCCGAGGCCGTGCTGGAGATAGAGCACCGGGTAGGCTTCCTTGCGCTTGGGATCGTACCCGGCGGGGGTGTAGACCCAGTAGTCGCGATCGTCGCCGGCTATGGCGGAGTGGTAGAAGTGGCGGGTGGTGGCGCCGCGCGCGAGCGTGGGCGAGGGGTCCCAACTTGCCGTGCCTGGGATGCGCACAACGCTGTTGCCGGCGCTGCCGTAGGAAGTCTTGTACTGACCGTTGGCCGGATCGAGGATGGAGACTCCGTCCACCGAGAACATATAGGTGTAGATGTCCGGCTTCATGACATCGCTTATGGCGCTCCAGACGCCGGCGTCGTTCTTTTCCATGGCGAGGCGTGGCCCCATGCCGGTGACGGCGACCTCCTTGGCGTTGGGCGCGCGGAGGCGGAAGGTGACCTTGCCGTCGGCCGAGACCTCGGGGGATTTGGGGGCGGGAGCTCCGCGGCCGGGGGCGGCGGCAGGCGTTGGCGGTTGCGCGATGGCGGCGCTGACCAGAAGAAAGGCGATGCTGAGTTTCACAGGATGATTATATGCGGTGTGCGGGTTGGGTGGGCCGAAAAACGCCGCTTCCTCGCGGTCGCGGCTCTGATTGGGGCGGTCGCGGCTCTGATGGGGCTTGCGTTTTTCGACCCTACTGGGCTTGTTTGATGGCGGCTTGTAGGTCGGCTTCGGGGGTGAAGCCTTCGAAACGCTTGACCTGCTTGCCGGTGCGGTCGTAGACCAGAGTTACCGGGAGTTGGTCCAGCGTGTATTCCTTATTGAGCGGGTCTGCGCCCAAGGCTACCGGGT
Source organism: Candidatus Solibacter sp. (assembly GCA_039932635.1). GTDB lineage: Bacteria > Acidobacteriota > Terriglobia > Bryobacterales > Bryobacteraceae > Solibacter. The sequence continues at coordinate 7,488 of JBDTPR010000015.1, read as the reverse complement.
AGTCCATCGGGTGCTTCTTGAGGAAGGGCTGAACCCTGGTGAGGCCTTCTTCGTCCATCGCAATTCCTAAGACCGAAACGCCGTCCTTGTGGAGCTTGTTGAAACTCGGGATCTCTCGAATGCAGGGGACGCACCAGGTGGCCCAGAAGTTCACCACCAGCACTTTGCCGTTGTAGGCCGCGGTGTTGACGGGCCCTCCATCCAGCTTCGACGCTTGAGGGTACGCGGAAGGTGATGTTGCGGGCGCCGCCGTGGGTTGCGCGGGCTTATTGAGGAACGCCAGGTACTCGGCCGCGTCGCTGGTGGAATTGGGGAATTGGGCGAGGACCTTCTCGTCAGGATCGATGATGGCGTAATAGGGGATGGCCACGGTCTGGAATTTGGCGAGTTGGACTTTCTGATTGGCTTCAGATTCGGCGTCGGTGCCATCGGTGTAGAGTTCGACCAGCACGAAGTTCTTCATGGCGGCGGCGATTTCGGGCCGCGTGAACATGTTGGCCTTCATCCAATGGCAGTTGGTGCAGGCATACCCGGTGAAGGTGACGAGCACCAGCTTGCCCTCGCGGCGGGCGCGGTCAAGCGCTTCGCGGTACTGATTCTTCATCCACACCAGCGCGCTCTCGCTGCCGCTACCGCCCACACCTGCCGATTGCGTGCCGATCGGGACGTAGGCGTCGAGGTCGCCCAGTTTGCCGCCGAACATGCCGGGCAGCAGACTGATGGCGAAGATCAGGAGCGCGATGCCGGGTAGCAGGCGGCCCAAGCCGACGGGTTCGTCGGGCTTGATACCTTCCATACGCAGGAAGCCGAGCAGGTAGAGCCCGGCCATGGCGAAGAGGACCACCCATGCGGCGAGGAAGCGTTCGCGGGTGAGGAAGCCATATTGCAGTACCTGATCGAGGCTGCTGAGGTACTTCAGGCTGGCGGCCAGGATGACGAAGCCCATCACGACCTTGACCCGCGCCATCCAGCCGCCGCTGCGCGGCATGCGTTTCAGGTACGAGGGGAAGACGGCGAGCAGAAAGAAAGGCAGCGCGAGTCCGGTGGCGAAGCTGACCATGCCGATCAGCGGTCGCGTCTTGCCGCCCGATACGGACGCCGCGAGCAGCGTGCCGACGAAGGGTCCCACGCAGGCGAATGACGCGAGCGAGAAGGTCAGGCCCATGAGCAGGCTGCCGAGGAAACCGCCCTGGTCGGCTGATTTGTTGAGCGGTGTGAGGATGGCCGAAGGAATTGTGATCTCGAAGGCGCCAAGCAGGCTGAGCCCGAAGGCGATAAAGAGCGCGGAGATGAAGGCGTTGACCCACGGATTGGAACCGAGGGTGACGATGCCGAAGGGGCCGAGAATCGCGGTGGTGGCGAGTCCGAGTCCGGAGAAAAGTACGACGATGCCGAGGCAGAAGACCAGCGCCTGCACGATACTCTCGCGCCTGCCGCCGGATTGGCGGTTCAGGAAGTACGACATCGTGATCGGGATCATGGGGAAGACGCAGGGTGTGAAAATGGAGGCGAGGCCGAAGCCGAAGGCGACGGCGACGAAGCCCAACAATCCCTCGGGGGCGGCGGGGGCTGGCGCGCCGGACGTTTCGCCGAGGGGAGGCGGCGCCTTCGCCTCTTCATACCCGGCGGGAATTACGAGGGGGCCGGCGGAGGCCGCGGGGTCGACAGTGAGGGTGGCCGTGCCGGTCCATCTGGAGGGCACGCACACTTTGGGGTTGCAAGTCTGATAGCGCGCCTTGAGTGCAAGCTCGATGGGGCCGGGGGGTGCGTCCTTTTTTAATTCGATTTCCAGCAGGAAGGCGACGTCGCCTTCATAGGTTTCAGTGTCGGAGTTGAAGTTGGGGTCGAAGGCGCGGTTTGGTTTGGGCTGCAGCGCGCGGACTTTCTGGATGGCGGCGACGGGAGTGATCTCGAGTTTGGTGGGAATGCCCGCCGGCGTGGACATGGAGTAGAGATGCCAGCCTTCCTCCACGTGGCCCGCCATGCGGAGCAGCACTTTGGCGCCAGGGGGGGCTGCGGCGGGTTCGACGCTAACCTTCCAGGCGACGTGCTGGTCCTGCGCGAACAGGCCACAGGAGGCGAATAGGAGTCCAATGATTGCCAGCTTCATGCGTTACGGTGTCAATTCTAGCAGGGCACGCCCTGTCGATTAGACGCGTGGCCGGGCACAAAGCTTCCGCTGATTTCGGGCTTGGGCGGACAGAAGCCTTCGGCCTCCGGGCCGGTGCACCGGCTAAAGTCGGTGCGCAGACTGAAGTCCGCCCCACAAAGGCGTCAGCGCAGTACGTCAAGGGTCGCAAATGGCCGGTCCTACTTGGACATGCGGATCTGGGCGGCCATGTGTTGCAGGACGTTGCGCAGAAAGGGGGCGCCGCTCTGCAGCAGGTTGTCCTTCGTCATGTAATCGTCCGTCAGGTCGGGCCAAACGCCGGTGTTTTCGATCAGGTCGGTATACGGATAGTCGCCGTTCAGGTGCTTCTCTTTGCGGGTCTGGAGCGCGAGCGTCATGCCGACGAAGCCCTCCGAGTAAGAGCCTGTATCGAAGCCCGTGTTGTTCCCGCCCGCGCCCTGTGTCCTCATGCCGTACAGCACGCCGCGGTTGGCGTCGCGAAACATACCCGGAACGGAATCGGCCGTGGAAGTGGAGAACTCGTCGATCAGCATCATGATCTGCTTCTTGTAGGCCAGGACGTTGCCGTCGGCATCCATAAAGGGAGCGCGGTCCAGGCTGGAGGTGCAGAGGGGTAGCGAATTGGTGAGGGTTAATCCTTTGGTGTTGGCGTCCAGCATCGCCTTGAAGAGCAGTTCGTATTGATCGATAGTCGCCTGCGGCGCCCCGGTGATTTTGGCATTGATCCAGGCATTGTAGAAGCCTATGATCCGGCTCCAGTAGGGACGCAGTTGGAAGCCCGTGGCGCGGAAGTAATCGGGAATCAGGCGTGCGGCGATGGATTCCCCGTAGCATAAGCTGCCGCCGGTATTCCGCATCTCGTCCACGATCAGCCCGCTGGTATTAGCGTTGAAGAACCCGACCTCTCGCTCAAATTGCAAGAGTGCAGCCGCCGTCGAGGCTGGCGCGTAGTTGGGAATGCGAATGTAGCCGATGGTGAGGTCTTCGTAAGTGAAGGTGCCCGAATAGAAGAAATCGGCCGCGGATCCGCCCAGCCGGCGGGTGAAGCGCGCATTGCCGAGGGCGCCCAAGAAGACCGGAGAGATACTGCCGTAGCCGTTGAGTCCGGTCTCTTCGGGATTCAGCACGCCGGACCATTGCGCGTCCAAAAGTTCATTCATGTAGGCTGGCGTGTGCGAGTCCATCTGCGCGCGCGCGGTCTTCCGCCGCGCTGCTGCCATTTTCGGCGAAGGTACCGGCCCCACGCTGAGCGGCGTACCGGTGACGCTCCATGGAATGGTGTAGGTTTCGGTATCGCCACTCAGTCGCTGGATGACAACCTTTGCGGAAGTGCCATTGACGTCCGTGGCATGCGGCATTAGCGATTGGGGACGGATTGTGATCCTGGCTGCCGCCAGGCGTTTGGCCGCAATGGGATTTGCCACTTGGGCGTAGATCGCGACGTCCTGCAATAACATTTGGGCATCGCGGCCATCTATGGAAATCAGCCGGTCTCCGAAGGTAAAGGGATAGTCCTTGACGGGGAGCAGGGTGCGGTTCAGCGAATCGATCAGTAACACGCCATCATATACGTCGGTGGTGAAGCCCAGGCGTGCAACGAAGTCCGATGGCAGGGAGAAACTGGAGTGCGTGTCCTTCAAGGCGGCGACGTAGGCCACGCAGACCTCGTAGAAATCCAGATCGGTCTTGGTCTGGTTTACCTTTTCAAGCCAGGGCTTGATGTCGAGCACATCGACGTTGAGGAGTTGCTTCTTCCAATCCACGGGGGCGTAATATGTGGAGTAAGTGCTGGCCAGGTAGCGGAAGTCGGCTTCCTTCTGGGCGGCGGTCAGATTCTGCGCGTGCACGGCGGACGAAGCAGAAATCAGGATTAGGCTAAGGATAAGTGGTTTCATGAGTCTGCTCCTTTAATTTTTGGCTTGGATCCGGGCCACGATTGCGGCCACAAAGGCTTCCACAAAGGGTTTGCCTTTTTGATTGAGATTGGCGGCCGTCATGTAATCGACCTGGATATCGGGACGGACGCCGATGTTCTCGACGTAGGGAGCGGTGGGGTACTCGGCGGTGGCAATGGGATTCTTCCGAACCATCAGCGACTCGGTGACGGTGGTGAAGCCCAGGGAATAGGTTCCCGCCTCCCAGCCTTCGACGTTTCCGCCGGCGCCCATGGTTCGCCAACCCACGATTGGGCCGCGGGCGTTGTCCTGTATGGTGGCCGGAAAAGCGTCCGCTGCGGACGCGGACATTTCATCGGTCAGGACGATGAGCGGCCGGGTGTAGGCGAGCAGGTTGCCTTTCGAGTCCCTGGCGGGCTCGCGGTCGATGGTCACGTCATCGAGGGGGATCGGTTTGGTGCGGCCGCGCATGGCGGCATTCGCGGTGACGACCTCGTCCTTGATCGACTGCAGAAGGTCCAGAATATTCTTGGGTGCTCCCTGCGCAGTCGCCGAGACCAGCGAACTGGAAATGGAGACCACCCAATCGGAGGTGGCGCGCACCTCTAACGGAATGCCGCGCCAGGTGGAGGGTATGACCAAGCTGAGCAGCGTATTCAGGTAACTCACGCTGCCGCCGGGATTGCGCATGACGTCGATCACGAGCCCTTCGGTATTGGCCTGGAAATAAGTAATTTCATTTTGAAAAGCGGCGATTGCGGCGGTAGTGCCGGAGAAACTCGGAATGCGGATGAAGCCGATGTTGTGGCCGTTTGCCCAGAAGACGCCCGAGTAGAAGGGATCCAGGGGCGATCTTCCCTGACGCAGCACAAATGACGAAGGCATGGAAGCTGCGAATACCGGCGCCTGCGCGCCGAAGCCGTTGACCGCCCTGTCGGGCAGGCGGCAATTCTGCAGGCGGTTGAGCACCTGGAGGTAATCGGGTATTTCGCCGCCAGTCTGCGGGTCGGCGACCGGGCGTGGCCCCGGCCCGCGGCGCCTGCCGGGAAGGCTGGAGAGCAGGCTGGCCCCGGGGGTGGTGTAGTGGCCCACGTTTTCGAGCAAGAGACCGGTTTTGCTCCAGGGAATGCGATAGGTCTCCTGCTTCCCGTCGGGACGGCGGAACACCACCACAGAGATCTCTGGAACATCGGCGGCGTGCGGCATCAGGTACTGCGGCCGTATGGTGAGAAGTTCGGCCGCCAGGCGGCGTGTGCTGCGAGGGTTGGCGGCGATACTATAACGCAATAAGCCATCCAATAGCTTTTGCGCGTCCTGCCCGTCGATAGAGACCAGTTCGTAACCGATTACGAAACCGAATTCGGACGCGGGCAGGCGGGAGCGGTTGATGGAATCGACCAGCAGTTTGCCGTCGTAGATATCTACGAAGAAATTGAGATAGGCCTGGAAGGTCGACGGAAGCTGGTAAACGTCATGTGCGTCGTTCAGGCTAGCCACGTACTCGGACATGAGTTCGTAGAAGTCCAGATCGTTTGTGGTGGCTTGTACTTTCGCCAGCCAGGGCGCAATGTTGAATAGGTCGACGCCTAAAGCATCCTTCTTCCACTCGTAAGGGCCATAGCGCTTCGCGTATAGGGCCGCCAGCGAGTTAAAGTCCGCCGTCTTTTGATCTGAGGTTAACTGCCCATAACTGATAGTTGCCATCAGGGTGAGCAGTAATAGCCTGGAGAGAAGTTTCATCGACGAGAATCCTCCGGACACATAGTACAACCAATCAGTCTGAATAGTGCGCGCCAGAACGGTGCCGTATCATAAAAGGATCATTAATCTCAGGATGTCTTGGGATAGTGATCGTGAAAGTGTCTGGAAGCGTACGATTCATCACTTTGTTTGGAGCGCGCAACGGGATGGCAACCAGAAGCAGTAAGGGGAAGGCCATCTGAGAAGCCGTGAACGCATACGAGGCCGTTTTTCTGAGCGCAGAGCAGTTCGGCGGCCGGAAGCACCTCCGGGGGCAAGGCCTCTCACCAAAGCGTCGGAGCTCGTCGATTCCGTGTCGCTTAGATGGAGTCTAGTACACGGACTCTTCGTGAACAAGGGTAAAAAAGAGATTAAGCCTGGAAATGCTTGTTTCGACGGGTGAACTGTTGTATATCTTGCTTTCAGGCCTGAAATTCCGATTCGCGAAAGGGGTTAGGTTATGGTATCGAAAGGTAGTCGTGTACATGCCCGCCGTTCGTTCTTACGGGGTGCTGCCGCTGCGGCAGCCGCGGGGCTTTGGGGCAGCAATATTCTGGAGGCGCTGCCTCAGAATGTGAATACCAATTCCAAGCCGTCGGACTTGCGAATCACGGATCTGCGGGTGGCGGTGGTATCGCGCGCGCCGATGACGAGTCCGATCATACGGATCGACACCAACCAGGGAATATACGGACTGGGCGAAGTGCGCGACGGCGCGAGCAAAAACTATGCGCTGATGTTGAAGAGCCGGCTGATGAACGAGAATCCGTGCAATGTGGACAAGGTGTTTCGCAAGATCAAGCAGTTCGGCGGGCACTCGCGGCAGGCCGGCGGGGTGTGCGGCGTGGAGATGGCGCTGTGGGATCTGGCGGGCAAGGCGTACAACGTGCCGGTGTACCAGATGCTGGGCGGAAAATTCCGCGACAAGATCCGCTGTTATGCCGATACGCCGCAGGTGCGCGATCCGAAGGCGTTCGGATTGAAGATGAAGGAGCGGCGCGAGCAGGGCTTCACGTGGCTGAAGATGGATCTGGGCGTGGAACTGGTGGCGAACGTGCCGGGTACGGTGACGATGCCGCTGGGTACGAACCTGGCATATGGGAACAATACGCAGCACATGTTCACGGGTATGGAGGTCACGGACAAGGGCATCGAGTTGTTGGCCGATTATGTAGCGCAGGTGCGGGAGGGGGCGGGCATGGACGTGCCGCTTTCGGCCGACCATTTCGGGCATATCGGCGTGAACAGCTGCATACGGCTGGGCAAGGCGCTGCAGAAGTACAACCTCTCGTGGCTGGAAGACATGATCCCGTGGCAGTATCCGGAACTGCTAAAGAAAATTTCGGATGCTGTCGATATACCTTTGGCGACGGGCGAGGACATCTACCTGAAGGAGCCGTTTATCGAATTGTGCCGGAGCCACGCGGTGGACATTATCCAGCCGGATCTGGCGACGAGCGGCGGGATTCTGGAGACGAAGAAGATTGGCGACGCGGCGCAGGAACTCGGCGTGCCGATGGCGCTGCACATGGCGGGGACGCCGATTGCGTGCATGGCGAGCGTGCATTGCGCGGCGGCGACGGAGAATTTCCTGGTGATGGAGAATCACTCGGTGGACATTCCATGGTGGAGCGACCTGGTGGAGGGCGTCGAGAAGCCGGTATTGAATAAGGGCTTCGTGACCGTGCCGAGCGGGCCGGGTTTAGGGATCACGTTGAACGA
>JBDTPR010000014.1:0-27924 GCA_039932635.1 Candidatus Solibacter sp. | reverse complement strand
TACGCGCTCGAGAAGCTTCGCCTGGAGCTCGACGAGTACAAGGACGTGGCGAAGGAAATGCTGACGATCCGGTGCGCGGCGTCGGCGCGGCGCGCAATTGGATTCTCAAGGAGATGCAGAGCTACAGTCCGAAACTCCAGGTAAAGTTCGAAAAGTTCCGCGTCAAGAAACAGGGCCAGCGCATTTTCAAGGACGTCGATCTCTACAATGTGGTCGCCTACCTGCCCGGTAAGAAGATGCCCGATACCATCGTCATGGTCAGCGGACACTATGACTCGCTGAATCTCGGCGCGCGTCCAGCGGGCGCGGCTGCGGGTCCCGGGGCCGATACCGCCAGCGGCGCAGGTGCGGGTGCGGGAGCGCCCGGCAACACCACCGCCAACATGACGCTCGCCGATTTCGAGAAGAACGCCGAACTGCCCGCCCCGGGCGTCTGCGATGATGGCAGCGGCACCGCGGCAGTCATGGAACTCGCGCGTGTGATGAGCCAGTTCGAATTCGATAAGACCCTCGCCTTCGTGGCCTTCGCGGGGGAAGAGCAGGGACTCATCGGCAGCTCGCTCCAGGCGGTCAAAGCGAAAAAGGAAAACCAGATCATCGAGGCCGTCTTCAATAACGACATCATCGGCACCGATGTCTCCGGCAACGGCCGCATGAGCAATACCTCGGTCAACGTCTACAGCGACGAAACCACGGACTCCGTCAACCAGCAGCTCTCTCGCTACCTGCGCGATGTCTCCGAGCGTTATATGCCCGCCATGAAGATCAATACCGTATTCATGGGCGACCGGCTGGGTCGCGGCGGCGATCACACGCCCTTCCAGTGGGAAGGCTTCGCTGCCGTGCGCATCTCCACGCCCAACGAAATTTACGCCAATCAGCATCGCGCGACTGACACGTTGGCCAACATGTCTGTGCCCTACACCGCCAAGGTCGCCAAGGTGAACCTGATCGGTGCGGCCAGCCTCGCGCTCGCGCCCAGGGCGCCGATCGTGCTGCCCGAGCCGCGCTCGACCGCTGCCCCCGCCGGCGGCGGACGCCGTCCGACGCCGATGATCGCGCGCGGTACCGGGTACGACGCCGTCCTTCGCTGGCGCGCCGCCGGGCCCGATACCGACATCAAGGGTTACACCGTCGTCATGCGCAATACCACCTCGCCCTATTGGGAGCAGGAAGTCTACGTCGGCAAGGTCGGCACCTATACGCTGAAAGATATCTCTATCGACGACATCAAATTCGGAGTGAAGGCCATCGGGACCAATGGGGTCGAAAGCCTGGTCACCCCTTATGCCTACCCGCCGAGAGTGAAGGTCGAAATCGAGACGGTACAGTAGGAAACTGCTCTTGTAGGGCGGACCCCCAGGTCCGCGGTCGACGCCCCCGTCGGGCTTCGGGCCGCGGCGGCGGGTGGTACAGGGCGTCCCGCGCGGGCGAGGGCGCCCGCCCTACAAAAAAGGGGGCGACCAGCTAGTCGCCCCGCCCACAAGGTATGCGGCGATCCTCCGTGACCGCCGTCATATTTACTCAAGATGCCCGACGGCGCCCCATATTACCGGCCGTCCGAAAATTTTAACGTGCCCACCAAATCCGCGGCACGCCCGATCTTCTCGTGTCGCAAAAAGTCCCCCAACTCCTCAGCGATCCGCAATGGCGACCGTGGATCCCAGAACGTCGCCGTACCCACCTGCACCGCGCTCGCCCCCGCAATCATGAACTCCGCCGCATCCTCGCCGGTCGCGATTCCGCCCAGCCCGATTACCGGAATCTTGACCGCCTTCGCCGCCTGATACACCATCCGCAGCGCAACCGGCTTGATCGCCGGCCCCGACAGGCCGCCAAATCCCGCGCCGATCCTCGGCCGCCGCGTGCGCGCATCAATCGCCAGGCTAATCAGCGTATTCACCAGCGACAAGGCGTCCGCGCCGCTCTCTTCCGCCGCCCGCGCCAGCGGCTCGATCGCGCTCACATTCGGCGAGAGCTTCACGATAACCGGCCGCTTCGCCACCCGCTTCGCCGCCGTCACCACTTCGCCCAGCAGGCACGGGTCGCTCGAAAAATAGATGCCGCCGTGCGCCGTGTTGGGGCAGCTCACATTCAGTTCGTACCCAGCAAGCCCCTCGTGGTCGTTGAGCACGCGCACCACTTCCACGTAATCTTCCACCAGGTTGCCGAATACGTTGGCGAACACCGCCGTGCGCAGCTTGGCCAGCGCCGGCAGCTTGTCGCGGACAAATGCGCGCACGCCGATATTTTGCAGGCCGATCGAATTGATCATGCCCGCCTCGCTCTCGTACACCCGCGGCGGCGGATTCCCCTCGATCGGTTCGCGCGACAGGCCCTTCACCACGAATCCGCCCAGCGCGTTCAAATCCACCTGCTCCGCGAATTCCACTCCGTAAGCGAACGTGCCGCTGGCGGCCAGCACCGGATTGCGCAACGCGATGCCGCAAACGGTCGCCCCCAAGTCAGGCGTCATTCCCCAAACGCCTCGCCCAGCACGCGCCCGTCACTCGAGGAAGGGGGCGGAATGCCCATCGCGCGCGCCAGCGTCGGCGCAATATCCACGCTCCGCACCGGGGCCTCGAAGATGCCCGGCCCGAATTGCGGCCCGTAAAAACACAGCGGTACGCGCACGTCGTAGTTGTACAGCGACCCGTACGAGATCCCCCGGCCCTGCCCGTATTCCTCCACGTACTCCGGCTTGTACGAGAGCATTACGTCGCCGGACCGCGCCGGGTGAAAGCTGTTCCGGAACCGCTCGCGCCAGCCGTCCTTCGTCGAACAATCGCCGCCCGCCGTGTAGTAGCCGGCCACCGCGGGATGCTGCATTGCGGCGCGTCCCGCGGCCTGCCGCAGCGGTTCCGGGTCGCGGAACCCGCTGGTGTCCAGATACAGGAACGGGTACACGTACTTCGCTACCCGTCCCAGTCCGTGAGCCGCCAGTGCGCGATCCACCGCCAGTGCCACGCTTTCACCCGGCACCGCCAGGCGCCCGCGGCTTGCCGCAGTGGGCGCCGGTGGAGCCCCGTGCGCGCCCGCCAGCACCAGATTGAACGCCGTCTCTCCCGGACTCGACTTCAAGCGGTTCAACAGGTAGTCCAGTTGCTGGTCGAGTTGCAGCGCCATCTGCCGCATCAGCGGCGAGCGTCCGCCCACTTCGTAGCCCAGGCGCGCCGTCGAACTGGCAATCAGGCACACGAAATCGAACGTGTCCCCTCGCCCCAGATTCTCTTTCTCAATCAAGCCCGCCAGAAATTCGATCTGCTTCATCTGGCCCAGGTGCGATGCCTTGAACAAATCCACGAACTGCTCGGGATGCGCTTCGTCATAGGTCAAGGTGCGCAGCGGCGGAGCGCCCGTCTTCGCATCCACGGCCATCCACGGTGCATTGCGCGCATTGTCCGGCGGATTCAGCCGGTTGAATTCCACCAGCCATGCCGGGGGCTCGCCCAGGGTGGCGAACTTTCCGCTTTCGTCCATCCAAAAACGCTGCGCCTCGCCGTTCCCCGCGAACAGCCCTGCCTGCGCCGCGTCCATCGCAATCACATAGGAACGGTTCTGCCGGTCGCCCGCCAGTTGCCCGGCGAGCGTGGTGGCCAGCATCATCTCCTGAGAGGCCGGCACCGTCCCTTTCGACGCCGCGTCATACCAGCTGTCCGCTACGATTCCGTGCTCCGCCGGCCACGCTCCAGTCGCAATCGTTGCCAGCGAGGACATCGGGAAGGTGCTCGCGAGATGCCGGCAATCCGGGAAATGTGCTCCTTTTAACAGTATGCGCCGCAGCCCGCCCGGCTTGAATTGGCCCTCGGCGGAGTCGAGATAATCCTGCCGAAATTGCTCTAAAATTACTAGTACTAATAGTTTCGGCCGTGCGCCAAGCGCACTCGCCGCGCCCGCGGCGGCCCCCGAAATCATTCCCAAACTGAACTGTCTGCGGCATATACGCATAAAAAAAGAGTCTAGCAGAGGATGTATGGGTGTTATATTGTTACCTTATTTACCACTAGTACAACTTTGGCCGGGTGCTGGCACGGTTCTAAGGTGCTTTCCCGGTAAGGCAGGGAGATGAAAGAGGAAAACAGCGTGCTTGGTTTGTCCACGATCCGGCGCAATCGGGGTATCTCGCTTGAGCAAATCGCTGAATCCACCAAAATCAGCATACGCTCCCTGGAGGCCATTGAACAGGGCGATTTCCGCAAACTGCCCGGTGGCATCTACAACACCAGCTACATACGCCAGTACGCGCGTGCGATAGAGTACGACGAGTCCGCGCTGCTGGCTTTCTACACCCGTGAAATGGCACGCGGCGAAGGCGTTCCGGCCAACGATTCCAATCGCAACGGCGGCTATCGCGGCTTTCATCCCGCATCCAGCAGCATGGGTTCGTAAGCTTCCCGCACTCGAAAACCTACCGCCATCCCAACCATCCACGCCCTCGCAGCGTCAAAGCTGCATATGTTTGGCGAACTGATGCAGGACCTGCGCTACGCCTTCCGGCAATTGCGCGCGAACCCGGGTTTCACCGCAGTGGCTGTGCTCTCTCTTGCCCTGGGCGTGGGCGCCAATTCCGCCATCTTCCAACTGGTGGACGCCGTGCGCCTGCGCACCCTCCCCGTCGCCGAGCCCCAGCAACTCGTCACCATCGATTTCGCCAAAAATTCCGCCCGCTCCGGCAGCTGGTCCACGCGTAGCGCCCGCTTCACCAGCGTCCTCTGGGATCGACTCCACGCGCTGACCGAGCCTTTCTCCGCCACCATCGCCTGGAGCGCCACCCGCTTCAACCTCGCCAGCGGCGGCGAGGCGCGCTACGCCGAAGGCCAGTACGTGAGCGGCGATTTCTTCCGCGTCCTCGGCGTCCAGCCCTTCATCGGCCGCACCTTCACCGCCGACGACGACAGCCCGGGCTGCGCCTCTCCCGGCGCCGTCGTCAGCTACTCCTTCTGGCAGCGCGAACTCGGCGGCGAAAACTCCGCCCTGGGCCGCGAACTCTCCCTTGACAGCCACCGTTTCCCCATCATCGGCGTGACTCCCCCGCAGTTCTACGGCGTCGAAGTCGGGAACCGCTTCGATGTAGCCCTGCCGCTCTGCGCCGACCTGGGCGCGCGCGCCAAGTCGCGTACTCAATGGTGGCTCTCCGCGATGGGCCGCCTGCGCCCCGGCTGGAGCGAAAAACGCGCCCTCACCTATATCCAGAGCGTCTCTCCCGCACTCATGGAGGCCACGCTTCCGCCCTCCTACCGGCCCGCCCAGGCCAAGCGCTATCTGGCCAACAAGCTGCTGATCGCCGGATCCGCCAACGGAGTCTCCGAACTTCGCGAGCAGTACGAGAGCCCGCTGCAACTCCTCCTCATGGCCACCGGATTGGTCCTGCTGATCGCCTGCGCCAACCTCGCCAATCTCCTGCTGGCGCGGGCCAGCGTCCGAGAGCGGGAAATGGCCGTCCGTCAGGCCATAGGCGCTTCGCGCGGCCGCCTCATCCGCCAACTGCTCTCCGAGAGTCTGCTGCTCGCCGTACTCGGCACCGCCTTGGGCGTGGGTCTCGCGCAACTTCTCAGCCGGGCCCTCATCGCCTTCCTCAGCACCGACAATCAAGAGGTCTTCGTCGGACTCTCGCTCGATATGCGCATGCTGGGCTTCACCGCCGCCACAGCGATCGTCACCTGCCTCCTCTTCGGTCTCCTGCCCGCGCTCCGCGCCACCAAAGTCGCGCCCGCCGCCGCCATGCGCGCCGGGGGCCGTGGACTCACTGCCGGACGCGAGCGCTTCGGCCTGCGCCGCGCCCTGGTCACCGGACAGGTCGCGCTCTCGCTCGTACTCCTGGTCGGCGCCCTACTCTTCGTGCGCAGTTTGCAGAAACTCCTCGACGTACAGCCCGGCTTCCGGGCCGAGGGCATCGTCTCCGCCAACATCGATATCGGAGCAGGGAAGTATCCTAAGGAGCGCCGCCCCCAGGTCTACGCGGAACTGCTCGAACGGCTGCGCTCCCAACCCGGTATCCGCTCGGTGGCCGAGGTCGCGATCCCTCCCATCAGCGGCTCCGGCTGGAATGAAGGCGTGCGCCCCGATGCCTCCACGGCGGATTCCAAGAACTCCTTCTTCAATCGCTACGGCCCAGGCTACCTGAAGACGATGGGCATGTCGCTGCTCGCCGGCCGCGATTTCGACCCCCGCGACACCCTAACCTCACCGAAAGTCGCCGTCGTCAACGAGGCTTTCTCCAAGCGCTTTTTCGACGGTAAGAATCCCGTCGGCCACACCTTCCGCGTCGAAGGCAATGCCGGACAGCCCGACCGCATCTATCAGATCGTCGGCTTCACCCGCAATACCAAGCATTACGATATGCGCGAGGATTTCGTCCCCCTCGCCTTCCTGCCCCTCTCGCAGGATCCGGACCCCGGCAACGATACCACCATGATGGTGCGCGCCTCGGGCCGTCCGCGCGATGCGATCGCCGCCGTGAAGTCCGCGGTCTCCGCCGTCAACCCCTCCTTCGTGCTGGAATTCCACCTCATGAGCGACCGCATCTCCGCCACCCTCCTGCGCGACCGCCTGATGGCGGTGCTGGCCGGAGCTTTCGGAATCCTCGCCGCCATCCTCGCGGCCATCGGCCTCTTCGGCGTCATCTCATACATGGTGGCGCGCCGCCAGAATGAAATCGGAGTGCGCATGGCTCTCGGCGCCGACCGCGCCAGCGTCGTCCGCCTGATTCTCAGCGAGGCCCTCATGCTACTGGCCGCTGGCTTGGCGATCGGCATCGGCCTTGCTTTATGGGCGGGTCGCGCCGCCGCCACCCTGCTCTTCGGCCTGAAGCCCAACGACCTGTTCACCTTTATCGCCGCTTCGCTATTGTTGGCCGTAGTCGCCGCTGCCGCGGGCTACCTGCCCGCCCGCCGCGCGTCAACTATGGACCCCATGAACGCTCTCCGAACGGAGTAGAGCGCCAGTCAGAGCCGCGACCGTCAGGGAGCGTTTACTAACTTGACCTTCCCTCCCAACTCTCCCTTACGGTCGCGGCTCTGATTGGGCTCGCGTGAGCCAGGATTGGCCGCCCCACTGGCAGAATATGCCACCCTAATTGAATGTCCCTGACAAGCGATGCGTGGCGCCTCTTCGCTACCCGCTTCGCACGCCTTTTCGCCTACGGAGCACTCTCCGTAGTCCTGGTCTTCTACCTCACGGGCCTCGGCCTCACCGAATCGCAGACCGGCCTCCTCTTCACCCTGATCCTCGCCGGCGACACCGTCATCTCCCTCTTCCTCACCAACGTCGCCGACCGTTGGGGCCGCCGCCGCGTCCTCATCGCCGGCGCCATCCTCATGGCGGGTGCGGGACTCGCTTTCGCCCTCACCAGCAATTTCCTCTTCCTCCTCCTGGCCGGCACCATCGGCGTCATCAGCCCCAGCGGCAACGAAGTCGGACCATTCCTCTCCATCGAGCAGGCGGTGCTCGCCCACGTCATCCCCGCGAAGAGCCGCACCGCAGTCTTCGCCTGGCACTCCCTGATCGGATCTTTCGCCACCGCGCTGGGCTCTCTCGCCGGAGGCCTCATCCCCGGTATCGGGCAAACCGCCACCCATCCCAACTACCGCGCCGTCGTCGTCCTCTACGCGTGCGGAGGACTCCTGCTTGCCGCCATCTTCGCCAGCCTCTCGCCGGCCAGCGAAGTCCACGACGCCGCCGCGCCCAAGGGCGTGCTTGGCATCGGCCACTCGCGAGCAGTGGTCTTCAAACTCGCCGCGCTCATGGGCCTCGACGCCTTCGGAGGGGGCTTCGTGGTCCAAAGCCTGGCGGCCTACTGGTTCTATCTGAAATTCGGAGTCCAACCCGCCACGCTCGGAGGCATCTTCTTCGGGGCGAACCTCTTTGCTGGCATCTCGGCGCTCCTGGCCTCTCGCCTCGCCGCCCGCTTCGGCCTGGTGAACACCATGGTCTTCACCCACCTGCCCTCCAACATCCTGCTGATTCTGGTGCCCCTGATGCCGACCCTGCCATTGGCCATCACCGTCCTGCTGCTGCGCTTCAGCATCAGCCAGATGGATGTCCCCACTCGCCAGTCTTATTTGATGGCCGTCGTCCGGCCCGAGGAACGCTCCGCCGCCGCCGGAATCACCGGAGTCGCGCGCACCATAGGAGCCAGCCTGGCCCCCTGGATCGCAGGCATCCTCTTCACCAACCCCAACCTGCTAAGCGTCCCCTTTTATCTCGCCGGGGCCCTGAAGATCGCCTACGACCTGATCCTCTACCGCCAGTTCATCAACCTCCCGCCCGAAGAGAAGTAGGCGCCTCAACCCCGGTACCGACGCTATAGAAACATTGTGCGAAGCTCTGTAACCCGAATTTCGTTTGACCCTCATGGATGCATACCCCTATACTGGGCGACTAGTACGTTGAAATACTTAGGAACTCGTCCGATGCCGAAAAAATTAGGCCTTCTCTCAGTGTTCTTCGTCGTGGCGTGCGGCCTGTCGTATGGCGCCGCCTTTACTCCGGGCAATCTTGTAGTCGTTCGCTCCGGAACCGGCGCCACACTGACCAGCGCAGCGACTGCCGTATTTCTCGACGAATACACCACCGCTGGCGCGCTGGTCCAATCGATCGCGATTCCCACCGTAGACGCGGCCGGCAACAGGGCATTCACTATCTCTGGCACCGCCACCAGCGATGGCTCGCTCACTGTGTCCACCGACGGGCAGTACCTGATCATGGCCGGCTACTCCGCGGCGCCAGGTACCGCGGGCATCGCCACCACCACATCGGCGGTCGCCAATCGCGTGGTGGCGCGCATCAGCCCTGCCGGCGTCATCGACACGACGACGTTCATGACCGCGGCGAACGCCGGCGGCAGCAACACTCGCGGCGCAGCTTCCGACAACGGAAGCAATCTCTGGGTGGGTGGGGCTACCACGGCGGGAACGTATTTCGTCCCCACGTTCGGCGCAGTCAATTCCACCGTCAACCCGCTGGTGGCGATCAATACACGCGTGGTGAAGATCTTTGGCGGGCAACTCTACTACTCGACAGGCTCGGGCACCACCGGAGTGTACAGCGCCGGTTCCGGCCTGCCGACCAGCGGCACGCAGACCGTGACCCTGGTCGCCCCTTCAACGAGCCCCTACGGATTCTTCTTCGCAGACATGAGCCCCAGTGAAGCGGGACTCGACACCCTATACATCGCGGACGATGGCGGCACGGTCAAGAAGTTCAGCAAGGTTGCAGGAGCTTGGGCGCAGACCGGCTCGGTAGCGTTCTCCGGCGCGCGAGGCTTGACTGGCAGCGTTTCCGGCGCCACCGTGACGCTCTTCGTGAGCACCGGCGGCAGCGGCGCCACGGGCGGCGGCACGCTCGCCCGAATCACCGACGCTTCCGGTTACAACGGCGCACTCGCAGGCAGCGCCACCAACCTCGCCACCGCGCCAGCCAACACGGCGTTCCGCGGCGTGGCCTTCGCCCCGCAGTCCACCGGCGTGTCCACCAATCCCTCGGCCACCGGCACGGCTACCGATGTCTCCGCCGGCAGTTCGACGAACTTCTCCGGGACGCTTGTCGCCGGCACCAACCCCGCGTCCACGGGACTCGCCGTGAGCTGCGATCTCACCGCGGTGGGCGGCAGCAGCACTTTTGTCATGACCGTCGCGGGCGCGAATTTCAGCGGCACGTACGCTGTCCCCGGCGCTACCGCGCCGCAGAATTACTCGCTACCGTGCATAGTTTCCGACACCCAAATCCGTAGTTCCAGTTTCACCATCGTGCTCAAGGTGGCCGTCCCCTTCAACTGCGAAACCGGCGTCAAGACTTCTACCGCCATCCACACCGTCCAGGGCTCCGGCGCTACCAGCCCCATCACCGGCCAGAGCGTGGAGGTGGAAGGCATCGTGGTCGGTAGCTTCCAGGGCGCAGCCAACCTGCGGGGCTACTACCTGCAAGAGCCCGACGCCACCTGGGATAACAATCCGCTCACCTCCGAAGGCGTCTTCGTCTTCGACAACGGCGTGGGCCCCATCGTGAATGTCGGCGACCGCGTACGGGTGGCGGGTACCGTGACCGAGTTCACGTCGTCGGGTTCGTGGCTCGGCGCCACGCTCACCGCCAGCCTCACGGAAATCGGCGCCATCACCAACAGCCAGGTTTGCAGCACGGGCAACAGCTTCACGCGCTCCTTCGTCACGCTGCCTGCCGCGGCACAGGGCGACCTGGAACGCTACGAAGGTATGGCCGTGCAGATCAATCAGCAACTCACCGTCACCGGCAATTTCAGCCTGGGCACTTTCGGCCAGGTGGACCTGGCGCCAGCGCTACTCTACACGCCGACCGTTGTCCCCGATGCCACAGTGGGGAAGACGGCGTGGACCGCGGCCGCGGACCTGATCGCTCGCAGCGCCATTCAAATGGACGACGGCAGCAATCTCTCCAACACCAACCTCTTCCCCACGATCTTCCCGCAAGGCGGCTTGAGTGCGGCCAACACGCTGCGCGATGGCGACACCGTGCAGGGCATCGCCGGCGTGATGGACAACCGATTCGGCGCGCCGCGCGTGCTGGCTACGGCCGCGGTAACGTTCAACCATGTCAATCCGCGACCCGCTATCGCACCGGTGCTGACCAGTGTGGGCGGTCGCTTCCGCGCCATCAGCGCCAACGTGCTGAACTTCTTCACCACCTTCGGGAAGCGCGGCGCGGCCGATCAGAACGAGTTCGATCATCAGAAGACGAAGATTATCGAAGCGCTGTATGGGATGAACGGCGATGTGTTCGGCCTGAGTGAAGTTCAGAATTTCGCCAACGGAAATACCAGCGGCGTGACCTATACCAACCTCGCGCTGCAATCGCTGGTGGATGGGCTGAACTGCAAGTTCGCCTCCCTCGGTCCCCTCTGCGCCACGCCGGCGGGGCCGTTTGCCTTCGTCGACACGCTGCCGCTGGGCACGATCAACGGCACCGATGCGATTCGCAGCGCCATCATTTATCGCACCGACCGCCTGCTGCCCACCGGCGGGCCGGCAATCTACAGCCAGAACGACACCAATCGCCCGACGATTGCGCAGACCTTTGCGCCGGCCTCGGGCGCCAAGCTGAATCTGCAGAGCTTCACCTTCGTGGTGAATCACTTCCGTTCCAAGGGCAGCGCCTGCGGTGGCGGACAGGACGATGCGTTCCAGGGCAACTGCAACGGCCTGCGCCTCAATATGGCGCAGAACGTGGTCAGCTGGTTGGCCACCAACCCGACGGCCGACCCCCTCGGCGCCAGCCGCCGCCAGTTGCTGGTGGGCGATTTTAACGCCTACTTCGGCGAGGACCCCATACAGTACTTCAAGAACAACGGCTACCCGAACCTGATCAACCTGATCATCGGAACGAACGCCTACTCTTACAACTTCGGTTCCCAGGCCGGCTATCTCGATCATGCCATCGCCAACGCCGCCATGAACGGGCTGGTCAAGAGCGTGGCCGAATGGCACAACAATGCGGACGAGCCCACCTCGCTGCAGGCGACGCAGACCTCGCTGCAGAGTGCCGCAGCCCAGGCCGCCTACTACGCGCCCGACCCCTACGCGGCTTCCGATCACGATCCGATCGTCATCGGCTTCAATCCGCTGGCGGGCGATTTCAATGACGACGGCGTCGTCAACACAGTCGATCAGTTAATGGTCACTTCGCAGGTCGGCAAGAATGCGTCTCAAGTTGACCGCCGTCTCGATCTGGATGGCGACGGCAAGATCACCGCCAACGACTACCGGCTCTGGACCGCTCTCTACCGGACCTTTATTCAATAGGACAAATACATACATGAAGAATCTGCTTGTTCTTGGTTTGGTGGCCGTGGCCACCGCGATTGTGCCGGCGCAGGCCGGCACGTACACCCTCGGCCCTGCCGCCACCGTCGGTTTGGGAGACTCTTTCGATATGACGCTGACCCTCGCGGACCCCTTCGCGGGCCACCCCGGAGACGCCATCACCAGCTTCGGGTTCAATGTCGGAATTCTGGACCCCTCCGTGGTCAGCTACACGGGCTTCACCGCCGGCTCCTTGTTCTTTGACGCCACCTTCGGACCCATACCCACGGTCCTGGTCTTCGCCAACGACCCTGGCGGGCTCAGCACCCTGACCCCCGGCTACTCCGATCCGTTCATCATCGGCGTGCTGCACTTCAGCGCCCTGCAGTACGGCACAACGGGGATTTCGGTGTTCACGGACGCAGCCAACGACCCCAACCAGGGGCTCTATTACGCATCCTCGGCAACGGCGGAAGATTTCAGCGCATCGTCCGACGCCACCGTCGCGCCGGAACCTGGGACGCTTGCCATTTCGGCCCTTGGGGTATGCGCGCTGGCCCTGGCAAGCCGCCGTCGTCGCGCTGCCTAGCTAATCGCAGACGCCTAGGGAAACGCAATAACCGATTGGTTTTCTCTGCGCTTTCCTCTGCGCCTTTGCGTCTCTGCGGTGAGATTTCGGTAGCGGGGCTTACTTCCCCTGACTCTTCTCCGTCAGGCGCGCCGCGAACTTCGCAATATTAATAATCCCGCGCTCGTGCGTGCCTTCGCCGACTTTTTCCTTCTCGTCGAAGGCCACCACTTTGAACTCCACCCGGCGCCCCTCCACCCGGATCACTTCCGCCGTGAACGTCACGGTCATCCCGATCGGCGCCGCCGCCAGGTGCGCCACATTCACATGCGTCCCCACCGTATCGTGCCCCGGATCCAGCAACGGCAGCACCGTATTCCGGCAAGTCACTTCCATCAGGCGGATCATTTGCGGCGTAGACAATACCCGCGCCGCTTCGAGCTCCAGGAAACTGATGGCGATCTCGCTTGTCACCAGCACCTGCTGCTCGCCTTTGGTACCGATCGGAATGTTCATCGTGCCAGACCCTATGCCGACGCCAGCCCGGCCAGCACGCCGCGCATGTAGCTCAACGACCGGAGCATGCCCGTCGTCGGATCCTTCACCGGTACCTCGTACTCCATATTCACGCAGCCCGTGTACCCCATCTTTTTGAGCTGCTTGAAAATGGCCGGGAACGGCATCTTTCCGTCGCCGATATCGCACTGGCTCTCTTTGACCATCATGTCCTTGAGATCCTTCACGTGCATATCGAACAACCGGTCGCCCGCCTCCGCGATGGTCTTCACCACGTCCACGCCGGTGCGCGCCGAGTGGCCGATATCCATGCACAGCCCGCAGCGCTTATCCAACTTACGCACCACGTCCAGCACCGATTGCGGCGTCGGGAAGTGCTTGTCCTCCGGACCGTGATTGTGGATCGCGACGCGGATGTTGTACTCCTTCACCAACGTCTCCACGTTCTTCATATTTTCCGGCGTAGGCGCGCACACCATCATCGGCAGGCCGGCCGCCTTGGCGTACTCGAACTGCTTGCGCAGATCCTCTACTGTGACACCCTTCGTCATATCGACATTGCCGCCGCTGGTCACCACCAGGCCCGCCGCGTCGAATTCCGCGCGCGCCGCCTTCGTGGCCTCGGCCGGCTCGCCGATCTTCATGTGCACGTCCTTAATGCTGACGTACTTCGTGCCAAACATCTTCAGCTTTTCGATGGCCGCGGCCCGGTCGAACATGCGCAAAGAATACGTGGCGATCCCCAGTTTGATGCCCCAGGGTTCGGCTTCGATTACGGCGGACGCCGTGCGAGTGCCGAAGGCACTCAGGCTGGCCATGCCGGCGGCACTGCCCAGAAAACTGCGGCGTGAAGTATCGATCTTCATAGTTCTAACTCCTATGCTCTGTTGCTCGCGGATGTAAACAATTCTATCAGCCAATCAGAGCCGCGACCGTGAGGGAGCGGTCACAACTCAATTTCGTGACGCAACCTGCCGACCGCTCCCTTATGGTCGCGGCTCTGATTGGGACTGTCCTATCCCTAAAAACTCACCTTCGCCGAAAGCTGCATCAATCGAGGCCGGTTCGCCTGCGCCGTAATCGTCCCGAACAAACTATTCGTCGGCGTCACATTCGGCGCCGCGAATACCGGGTGATTCACCGCGTTGAACGCATCCGCCTTGAACTGCAGCGACACCTTCTCCGCCATCCGGAAATTCTTCATCAGCGACGTAGCCAGATCGTTGATCCCATCCGTCCGCAGGCTCGAGAACGCCGTCGAGAACGTGCGGATATGATACTGGAACTGCGTCGCCGTGCCCGTATCGAACACGCCCTTATCGAACGCCGGAGTGTCCACCGACCGCGCATTCAGCTTCATATCGCCGCCGAAATACACGTAGTCGTTGTTGTTCCAAAGGATCGGCCCGCCCGCCTGGTACTGATACGTTGACGACAGCTTCCAGCCCCCGAACATCGTATTCAGCACCGAATTCTGCACGTTCACCAAACGGCCCCGGCCAACCGGTAGTTCGTAGGTCATGGTCATCGTCACGCGCGTCGGACGGTCGAACGGCGACAGCCTGCGCTCCGGCACTCCGTCCGAATCGTTCAGCCACGTCATCTGTTCCACGTTGTTGCTCTTCATGTAGCCCAGCGTCAATTGCAGCCCCTTGGAGAAGCGCTTCACCATGCGCGCGCTGATCGAGTTGTAGTGCGAACTGCCCACATTCAGGTTGTACTGCGTGACCCCCGAAGCCGAGCTCACGAAGCCGCCCGCGAAGACCGGGAACTGCGGATACTTCGAGAGCAACTGCGCCGTGCTGCTGGTGGCCGATGCGCCCGTCACCAGCGCCGCGAACGGATTCGGCGCCGTCACGGCCATCGACGTGATCAACGCCTGATCGCGCACCGGCAGCGTGCTCAAATACTGCCGCGGAATTCCATTCATCTGCGTGTACGATACCGGCAGGTGCACTGAATGCGTTCCCAGGTACGTCGCTTCCACCATCAAATTCGGCGTGAACGAATGCTGAATGCTGAAGTTCCAGCGCAACGCGTACGGGCTCTTCACTTCCGGACTGAGGAACGATACCGCTTGGTTCGCAAACGTCGTCAACCCGTTGGCCGACCCCACCGGCCGCTGGATTCCGCCCGGGAACGGATTGCTCAGCGTCGAGGCCGGCGTCAGATACGCATCGTTCGAATCCTTGAACGCCGTCGATTGGCTGAAGCCCTGCTGCGTCAATAAAGGATTCGTCGAATACGCGCCGCTCGCGCCCAATTGCGCGATCGTCACGGGCGCTACAAACATGCCGGCGCCTACGCGCACTACGCTCTTGCCGTGCATCTTTTCCGGCGTCCACGCCAGGCCGATGCGCGGGCTCACCATGTGCGAGGTGTTGCTGTAGACCGCGGTATTGCCAGGGCTCGCGAACGTCAACCCGCCCATCACTTTGAACTGGTTCACCGGCAGCTGCGGAATCGGCGACTTGGCATACGCCGCGCTCGCCGCCGCGTTCAGCGGATTCACGGCGTCGAACGCAAACCCGTTCACCGTCCGGCCCCACTTCTCGTGATACGGGAAATCGTGGTCGAAACGCAAGCCGATATTCAGCGTGAGATTCTTGCGGATCCGCCAGTCGTCCTGCACGAACACGCCCGCATAGTACGCGTAGAACATCGCCGACGTGTTGATGTCGTACGTGGACGCGCCCGCATTCGTCGGCAGCCCCAGCAGGAACGATGCCCAATCCTGTCCCACCGCCACCGTCGAACTCGCATTGCTGGCCGACCGCACCCAGGTATTGGCCGCGAACGAGAAGCCGCCCGTCGCGTAGCCGTAGCTCTTATAGTTCAAACGGTACTGCCGCACATCTCCGCCCACCTTGATCGCATGATTGCCCTTCATGGTGGACCAGCTGCCGAAGCCCTGCATCGTCTGCGATGGCAGCGTATTCGCGCCATTCAAGCCCAGGGTCGTGAGGCCCGTGTTCGCGCTATTGAACGTCATCACCGGAAGCTGCAGGTATTGCGAGTTCCCCGCCAGATATGGCGGGAAACCGTATGACGCCGGGTCGAAACCCGCGCTCGGCGCCGAGTGGTCCTCGAACATGCGCGTGTAATTCAACCGCATGTTCAGAATGCTGTTGCTGTTCAGCATGTACACCTGATCCAGGCTGCCGCCCCAGTTGGAACGGCTCAAGTTGCTGCCCGTCGAGATGTTGTTGAAGTAGTCGTTCTTGTTCTGGTAATAATCGGTGTGCCGCACATTCACGTACGAGCGGCTGCGCGTGCCGATGTTGAAATCCAGGCGGCCGAATTCATTGGTGAAGCCGTCCGACGTGGTGGCGTTGTTGCCGAAGTTGTTGAAATCGTCCTTACGCACCACGCTCGGGTCCGAAATATTCGCGCCCGGAATAAACGCCGCGTACTTGAGCGCAATCGGGTCAATACGGTTGGTGGGAATTTTGTTACCCGGGAACGCCGTGCGCGTGATCGTGGTGCTCGTGCCCACTTTCACCGCGGTTGCCGGATCGTAAATCGCCGTCCCGTTGACCGTCAGCAGCTTGGAGAAATCGCCCGCTTTCAGGGCATCTGTCGGCACGCTAAAGATCGTGGTGTTCGGCGACCTCGATTGAATATCCTCGAACGCGAACAGCCAGAAAATCTTATTGCGGCCATCCATCACTTTGGGAATCCACAGCGGACCGCTCACCGTCAATCCCGCCTGATTATAGTGCGTTACCGGCACCAACAGGCCGGCCTTATTATTGAAGAAATTGTTGGCCACCAGATTATTCGGCTGGTTTAACCACGAAACCGTGCCGTGCAGCGAATTGGTGCCGCTCTTGAGAATCGTATTGGCCGTGCCGCCCGCCGTGCGTCCAAATGTGGTGTCCGTGTCAAACACCTTGGCGCGCACTTCGCTCACGGCGTCCTTGGGTGGGCTGTACGCCAGGCGGCCGTCCCACGTGGTATTGGGAACGCCGTCGGTCAGCAGTTCGTTCTGCTGATTCGGAATGCCGCCCATGCTGAAACTCGCCGCGCCGCCCGACGCGAATGGCAGCACTTGCGTCGGTTGGCTCATCGCCAATACGCCCGGCGCCAGCATTAGCAGCGCCAGCGGCGTGCCGCCATTACTCGGCAGATCCTCGACTTCTTTCGTGGAGATGACGTTACCGACACTGGCGTTCTCGGAATTGATCAGCGGTGCGTCCGCCACCACTTCCACCGACACGCTGGAATCACCCACTTCCAGCCGCACATCCAGCGTGGGCCGGTCGCCCGCGCCCAGATGGATACCCTTGCGGATGAACTCCTTAAAGCCCGGCATGCGCACCGAGATTTCGTAATCGCCGGCCAGCAGCAGCGGGACCGTGTACTGGCCTTCGCCATTGGAGACAGAGTCGGCCTTCGTGCCGCTCTGCGCCTCGGTGACGTGGATTTTAGCGCCCGCGATGGTCGCTCCGGTCGGATCGGACACCGTTCCGGTAATTGTTCCGCGGAATTCCTGGCCGCACAATGTGGATGCGAAGACCGCTGCAAGCAGCGCCAGTACGCGTGTTTTCATCGTGAACTCCAATTCGAGACCCTGGGGTACCGGTAATTCTAGCCGATTTCGCATAGCATTGTTTGAAACTCTACACTTGCCCGCGCTTGTCTTCCGGCTCCAAACCTTGTACAGTTAGATAGCCCTTAGTGCCCCCCCTTGGACTCCTGTCCAGGTGTTGCAAGGCGGAGGGGCCGGAACTCGCGCGACACTGCGATGCTCCCAGACTAAGGAAATAAGGAAGAAGTAGAGGAAACATGAAAGAAACAGGAACTGTAAAGTGGTTTAACGCCGCAAAAGGATTTGGATTTATCCAGCGTGAGAATGGAGAGGACGTATTCGTTCACTTCTCCGCTATCGAAGCGAGCGGCTATCGCTCGCTCGACGAAGGCGCGCGCGTCTCGTTCGTCGTGAAGAAGGGACCGAAGGGTCTGCAGGCTGAAGAAGTAAGCCTCGCCTAAATCTCTCCCAAACCGGCAGCCGGTGTAAAAGCCCGGCTGCCGCTACCAGCGTAAATTTTCCTTCCCGTAATAATCAATCCCAAAACATTCTGCTTCGTACGGTCGAATTCCAGCGCCAGAGGCTTGCGTCCCATCAGAGCCCCGACAGTGAGGCAGAAACTCGTCAGATCGTGATCAAAGATCTTCTGGACGAAGCCCGGTGCCCTTCGCGATCTTCGAGAGGACGGCGGGGCCGACCTCTTCGCCGTCGTGAAAACAGAACGTGAAGTTGGTCCAGCCGGCGCGCTCCAGCTTTCGATGGGACCCCACCTGTTTCTTTAGCGCCCAGCCTATGCGCATCAAAGCCGCATACACGCTTGGCTTTAGTCGCCCGCCAGATGCTCACGCGGCAAAAAGAACCTTCAGCGGGTCTGGCACATCCTCGCCGCTCTCGATCATGTCGGCCAGTACCTGCAGGGCTATGGCCTTCACCTTTCGGACGGCCTCATCCTCGGCAGCACCATAAGCCATCACCCCGGGTAGTTCCGGCACGGACGCCAGAAAGCGGCCATCTTCCTCCCGCTCCACTTCGACCCGGATTGGCTGAATCTCCACCATTAGGTACATCGTTATTGTAGGTGACTGCTACTCCACCCGCAGAGTCCGCCGCTCCACCGGCGACGAGAACACAACGCTCGTAGTAGGCACGCCGAAATCCAGCAGCTTCTCCACCACCTTCTCCAACTCCCCCACACTCCCCGCAGCCACCTTCAAAATGAACGCGTCTCCGCCCGCTACATGGTGGCACTCCACGACCCGCTCCATCGTCTGTACCGCCTTCAAAAACGGCCGGTACTTCGCCCCCTCACAACTCATCCGCACGATCGCCAGCACCGGCAGCCCCATCGCCTCCGGGTCCAAATCGACGCGGTATCCCTTAATAACCCCCGCCTCCTCCAACCGCCGCAGCCGCTCCGCCGTCGCTGCCGGCGACAGTCCGATCCGCCGCCCCAACTCCGCATAGCTCAAGCGCGCATCCTGCTGCAATGCCGACAGCAGATTCCTATCCATATCATCTAACAGCACAGACGATTCAACGGCCATATCAATATTCTACAGTTGAAGCGCTATTCAAACCCACAGCGCGAAGGCGTAATCTGAAGCCAGAATGCTGCAACTCAGTGGACAACCCCTCTCGCTCCCCCAAATCGCCTCCATCGCCAACGAGACCGAGACTCTCCGCCTCGCCCCCTCCGCCCTCGCCCAAATGGAAAAGTCGCGCGACACCGTGCGCCGCGCCGCGGACGCACACCTCCCCGTCTACGGCATCAACACCGGCTTCGGCAAGCTCTGCGAAGTCCGCATCCCCGACGCCGACCTCGCCCAACTCCAGTTCAATCTCGTACGCAGCCACGCCTGCGGAGTCGGCGCGCCGCTCTCCGAGCCCGAAGCCCGCGTCATGCTCGCCCTACGCGCCAACACTCTCGCCCTGGGCTATAGCGGCGTGCGCCCCGTCGTCGCCGAAACCCTCATCATCATGCTCAACCGCGGAGTCCATCCGCGCATCCCCTCCAAGGGCTCCGTCGGAGCCTCCGGCGACCTCGCGCCGCTCGCCCACCTCGCCCTCTGCGCCATCGGCGAAGGCGAAGCCTTCTACCGCGGCGAACTCCTCCCCGCCCGCACCGCGCTCGCCCGCGCCGGCATTGCGCCCCTACGCCTCGAAGCCAAGGAGGGCCTCGCGCTCCTCAACGGCACCCAGGCCCTCACCGCCGTCGGAGCCCTCGCCCTCCACCGCGCCACCCGACTCGCCGGACTCGCCGACGTCTCCGGCGCCCTGACCCTGCAAGCCCTTCTCGGTACTCCCGCCGCTTTCGACCAGCGCATCCACGCCGCCCGACCCCACACGGGGCAGGGAATTGTCGCTGCCCATCTCCGCGCCCTCCTCGCCGCCAGCGACGTCATGCCCGACCGCCGCACGGCCCCCGCCGGCGTGCAGGACGCCTACAGCCTTCGATGCATGCCCCAGGTCCACGGAGCCGTCCGCGGAGCACTACGCTTCGCCGCCAACACCGTCGAAATCGAGACCGGCTCCGCCACCGATAACCCGCTCGTCTTCCCCGAATCCGGCGACGTCCTCTCCGGCGGCAACTTCCACGGTGCGCCTCTCGCCCTCGCCTTCGACTCCGCCGCCATCGCCCTCACCACCCTCGCCTCCATCGCCGAACGCCGCATCGACCGCCTGGTCAATCCCGACCTCAATCACGGACTCCCCGCCTTCCTCTCCGCCCACCCCGGCCTCGGCAGCGGCTTCATGATCCCTCACGTCACCGCCGTCGCGCTGCTCAACGAATGCAAGGTGCTCGCCCACCCCGCTAGCGTCGATAATGTCCCCACTTCCGGCGGGCAGGAAGATCACGTCTCCATGGGCATGACCGCCGCCCTCAAACTGCGCACCATCGTGGAGAACGGCGAGTACATCGCCGCCATCGAGCTGCTCACTGCCGCCGAAGCCCTGCGCTACCGCGAGGCTTTCGATTCCGGCCCCGAACTCCGCCGCGTGCGCGAAGCCGTCCGCGCCATCGCGCCGCCGCTCACCGAAGACCGTCCGCTCTCCGCCGATATCGAAGCTCTGGCGCGCGCCATCCGCCAGGGCGCGTTCGACGAATGGGCCATCCCCGAAACCACCCCCGCAGGAGTATTGCAATGACCCTCGACACCGCCATCCGCGCCCCTCGCGGCACCACCCTGCGCTGCCGCGGCTGGCATCAGGAAGCCGCCCTGCGCATGCTCCACAACAATCTCGATCCCGACGTCGCCGAAGATCCCGCCAACCTCATCGTGTATGGCGGCACCGGGCGCGCCGCCCGCGATTGGCCCAGCTTCCACGCCCTTGTCCGCGCCCTCGAAACCCTGGCCAACGACGAGACCCTGCTGGTCCAATCCGGCAAGCCCGTCGGAATTTTCCGCACCCATCCCGAAGCCCCGCGCGTCCTGCTCGCCAACTCAAACCTGGTGGGCCACTGGTCGAATTGGGATGAGTTCAACCGCCTGGAACGCCTCGGCCTCACCATGTACGGCCAGATGACCGCCGGCTCCTGGATCTACATCGGCAGCCAGGGCATTGTGCAGGGCACCTACGAAACCTTCGCCGCGGTCGCGCGCAAGCACTTCAACGGCTCGCTCGCCGGCAAACTCGTCGTCTCCGGCGGTATGGGTGGAATGGGCGGAGCTCAGCCCCTCGCCGCCACCATGAACGGCGCGCGCTTCCTCGGCATCGAGGTCGACCCCGCCCGCATACAGCGCCGCCTCAATACCGGCTACTGCGACCGTATCGCCCACTCGCTGGACGAAGCCCTCGAACTCCTCCGCGGCCCCGATGCCATCTCCGTCGCCCTGGTTGGCAACTGCGCCGACATCCTCCCCGAGCTCGTGCGCCGAGGCATCGTCCCCGACGTGCTCACCGACCAGACCAGCGCCCACGACCCCTTGAACGGTTACGTGCCCAATGGCATGAGCCTCGCCGATGCGCGCCTGCTCCGCGTCCGCCAGCCCGCCGAATACACCGCCCGCAGCATGGCCGCCATGGCCGTACATGTCGAAGCTATGCTCGCCCTACGCGAAGGGGGCGCCGTCACCTTCGACTACGGCAACAACCTGCGCACTCAGGCAAAAAACGCCGGAGTCGAGCGAGCCTTCGACATCCCCGGTTTCGTTCCCGAGTACATACGCCCCCTCTTCTGCACCGGCCGCGGACCCTTCCGCTGGGTCGCCCTCTCCGGCGATCCCGCCGACATCTACCGCACCGATCGACTCGCCCGCGAACTCTTCCCCCACGACGAAACCCTCGCCCGCTGGCTCGACCTCGCCCGTCAGCGCATCCGGTTCCAGGGCCTCCCCGCGCGCATCTGCTGGCTAGGCTACGGCGAGCGCGCCGAGTTTGGACTCGCCATCAACGCGCTCGTCCGTAAAGGTGAATTGAAAGCACCCATCGTGATCGGGCGCGACCATCTCGATACCGGGTCGGTCGCCTCCCCCTACCGCGAGACCGAGGGAATGCGCGATGGCAGCGACGCCATTGCCGATTGGCCCCTGCTCAATGCCCTGGTCAACACCGCCTCCGGCGCGAGTTGGGTCAGCATTCACAACGGAGGCGGAGTCGGCATCGGCTATTCGCAGCACGCCGGCATGGTGGTGGTGGCCGATGGTACCGTCGAAATGGATCGCCGCCTCGAACGCGTGCTGACCGCCGACCCCGGCCTCGGAGTAATGCGCCACGCCGACGCCGGCTATCCCGAAGCCATAGAGTTCGCGGACGCCAAAGGCATTCGCCGAGTCCCTGTGAAATAGGCCGCGCACACAGGCCCTAAGACAAGCGTAACTGCCCCTAGAACTGCTGCGGAGCCTCGCCTAACTTCACCCTGACCTTTTCCGTCCGCCCGCCCCGATTTACGGTCAACTCCAACATATCGCCGCCGTGCTTCTTATCCATCAGGCGCTTCAAAGATTCCCGATCGGAAATCGGCTGCCCATCGCCCGCTGTAATCAAATCCCCGCCGATTCCCAGCCGTGAGTTGTACACAATCACCACGCGCGAAGGACCGCGCAAGCCCGCCGCTTCCGCGGGCGACCCGCGTTCCACTTCCTGAATCAGCAAGCCGCCCGCCGACGGCAACTGCAGCATCTCCGCCAGATCGCCCGACACCGGCACCGTGGTCAGCCCCAGGTACGGCCGCGAAATCTTGCCGCTCGTCTGGTATTCCGTCAGCATCGCCTTGGCGCGCGAAATCGGCATGGCGAATCCAATACCGATACTTCCTTGTGCCCCGTAAATTGCCGTATTGATCCCGATCACGTTGCCGTGCGAATCCAGCAGCGGCCCGCCGCTATTCCCCGGATTGATCGCCGCATCGGTCTGAATCATGCCCTCCAGCTTGCGCTCTTCGGTTTCGATCGTGCGGTCCAGCGAACTCACAATTCCCGTGGTCAACGTACCTTCGAACTGGAACGGGTTGCCGATCGCCAGTACCTTCTGCCCCACCACCAGATGCTCGCTATCTCCCAACTTGATCGTCGGCAGCTTGCGCCCCTTATCGATATCGATCTTGATCAGCGCCAGATCGTTGCGCGGATCGAAGCCCAGCACCCTGGCCTTGTACACCTTCTTATCGGAAAGCGTGACCGTCAACTGCGCGCCGCCGCCGGCTACGTGATTGTTAGTCAGGATCTCGCCTTCCGGGCTGATGATGAAGCCCGTGCCGGTGCCCTTCTCCGGGTACACGCCAAAGAACGTCCGCGTATAGACGGTCGACGTGACGAACACCACCGCGTCTCGCGAGCTTTTATATATGTCGATATTGTTCTGCTCGTCGGTGGAGTAGCCCGCGGTCTGTGCCGTGGTGGGCTCGCTCCACATCCGCCCGGCATTGCGCATCGGGCTGATCACCCGGCCCACATCCCAACGCGTGCCTCCGGTCAGGTAGATAAACCCGGCAGCCAGCAACGCTGCCCAGACGATCGTTCGCAGCACTCTCATGATTGAATTCTCCGTAATACGTCGTAGACGGCCCGGGTCTGCCGCAGTGTATCTTCTTTTTCCCCGGATGTATCTATGACGAAATCCGCGTACTTCCGTTTCCCTTCGAGCGGCATCTGCCGGCTGATGCGGGCCCGTATGTCGCTCTCCAGCGCACCCTCGCGCCGCATCGCCCGATCCACCTGCTGTTGCTCCCCACACGTCACTAATATCAGTTTATCGAAACGCGTGTAGCTTCCGGTCTCGATCAGAATCGCCGCCTCCACCACCGCAATCCCCTGCGGATTCTCCGCCGCAAATTCCGCAATCAACGCATCCTCGCGCGCCAGCACCGGAGGATGCACAATCGCATTCAACCTTGCCAGCCGCGCAGGGTCGCTGAACACGTACCCCGCCAGCGCCCGCCGGTCGATCGCCCCCTCGGGCGTCACCACCGCCCCGCCGAACTCCTCGATCACTGCCGCGTACGCCTCGCCTCCCGGAGCCAGCACCGAATGCCCCAATTCATCGGCGTGGATCAGCAGGCACCCGTACCCGGCCAGCGCCGCCCCGACAAACGACTTGCCGCAGGCGATGCCGCCCGTCAGGCCGACTTTCAGCATATCGCTCTCAGCGCCTCACTCAATCCGGTAACTCAGACCACGCCCATCCGCCGTTCCGCCGACGCCACCGTATTCGTCATCAGCATCGCAATCGTCAGCGGACCGACGCCGCCCGGCACCGGTGTGTACGCACCGGCGCGCTCCACCACGTCCACCGGGTCCACATCCCCCACCGTCAAGCTGCCCCGCTTATCGAACGATGCCAGTTTCTCCACCGAGTTGCGGAAAATCCGCGCCGCCGTCTCGCGATCCCCCACGCGATTCGTGCCTACGTCGATCACCGTCGCACCCTCGCGTATATACTCGCGCGTGATCATCGCCGCGCGCCCGATCGCCGCCACCAATATATCGGCCTCCCGGCATACGGACTTTAGATCGGGAGTCTTCGAATGGCAAATCGTCACCGTGGCATGCTCGTGCAGCAGCAGCATCGCCGCCGGCTTGCCCACGATATCGCTGCGCCCCACTACCACCGCGCGCTGCCCCGAGATCGGAATTCCGCCGCGCTTCAGCAACTCAATGATCCCCGCCGGAGTGCACGCCCGCGGCGCCGGCAATCCCGCCACCAGCGCGCCTACATTACAAGGATGGAACCCATCCACATCCTTCGACGGCGAGACCGCCATCAGAATTCGCTTGGTATCCACCTGCGCGGGCAACGGCAATTGCACTAGAATGCCGTCGATTTCCTCGCGCGCGTTCAGCCCCTCCACAATCGCCAGCAGTTCCGCGGTGGTGACGGAAGCCGGCGGCGTGATCGATTCGGAGTAAATCCCCAGATCGTGACACGCCTTGATCTTATTGCGTACGTATATCTCGGAGGCTGGGTCCTGTCCCACCAGCACGACGACCAGACCAGGGGGACGGCCCTGCGCGGTTAGCGCCTGGACACGTGGTTTAAGTTCGCTAATAATTTCATCGCGAACGCGATTTCCGTCGAGGATTCGCGGCATTCTTCTCAATCATAACTTGTGAAGTTGCCGGACCGTGACGCGTGATCGATGCCGCCGCGGCAAACTGCTCGCGCAAGTTCTCCGCCGCTGCCCGTGCGTCCTCGCCTTCCATCTGCTTGTGAAGTTCCGTCACCACATCGAGGAACTTCTTATACCGCGGCTCCCATATCTTGAGAAACGGGCGCGGATCCAGACGGCCCTGCACCGGACCCCGCTGGTACAAGCGCTCTTCGAACGCCTGGCTCACCAGATTCTTTTCCAGGCGCTCCCGGCATGCGTCCTTCAAAATGCCTGTCAACCAGAGTAGTTCCTGCCGGTCAAGGCGGTCCAGGGGATTGGTGGGGTCGGACATTTGCTCTAGAAATATAACAGCTAGCCAAGTCTAAAGCCACACCCCTTCAGGTAGCGTTCACGCGGCCCCTACACCCCAACATTTAAGTGTGCGAACCGCGCGCGATCCACCGTCTCCACGCCGGGCACAAGATCGTCCATCGGCTGCGGTTCTCCAGCGCGGCTGTGCAGCGGCACCACGCCCGCCCACGTCGGTCGCTCGAGATCGCCCTCGTCCTCCACCGGACCGCCCTTGCGCACCTTCGCCGAGACTTCCTCCAGGCCGAGAGCCAGCACCATCGTCCCCTTCAACTCCTGGTCCGAGGGCGGCCGCACTTCCTCCCATCTCCCCGGCAGAATATGATTGGTGAAGCAGCGCATCGCGATCATCTTCTCCATCGGATCCGTCAGCACCCGCGCCCGCCCCAGGATCACCACGCTGCGGTAATTCAGCGAGTGGTGGAATGCCGACCGCGACAGCACGAAGCCGTCCACCAGCGTCACCGTGACACAGACGTCGATCCCGTCGCCAAGCGCCTTCAACATCCGGCTCGCGGCCGACCCGTGCAGGAAGATTTCATCGCCCAGCCGCGCGTAGCCCGTCGGAATCACGTACGGCTCGCCGTCGATCGCAAAGGCTACGTGACAGACAAAGCCCTCGTCCAGAATCTTGTAGACCTCGCCCTTGTCGTACACCGCGCGCTTCGGGATGCGGTGCAATGTGGTGCGTGCCGTGGGTGAAAAGGTGTCCATAGTGTTCTCACTCTAGCCGCAAAAGTGGCTTGGAAAAAGGTCCACTTCTGATATTCTGTAGCAGTCCACTTCTGCTTCACTTATGGCCGTTGCGCTAAATCTCAAATCCGCCCCGGGCACCGCCCTGCATCGCAAGATCTACCAGGAGTGGCGGGAAGGCATTCTCAGCGGACGCTTCCGCCGCGGCGAGCGCGTGCCCTCCACCCGCGATCTCGCCGCCACTCTCGGCATCGCGCGCAGTACCGTCACCACCGCCTACGAGCAACTCACCGCCGAAGGCTACTTCGAATCCGCCCGCGGCAGCGGCACCTTCGTCTGCCGCGAACTCCCCGAGACCCTGCTCCACGCCCGCCGTCCCGCCACCGCCAGTCGCGCGGCGGAGAGCCCGGTAGCGGCCGAGCCCATACGCCTCTCACGGTACGCCAGTGAATTGAGCGACCCACGCCTCCTTCAGCCACCGGTTCCCGCCGGCTGGCTTCGCCTCTCACATTGGCGGCCCGATCTCGACCATTTTCCCTGGGCCATCTGGCACCGCCTCATGAAGCGTCACCTCGGCAGCTCCGCCACCCACCTCTTCGATTACGCCGACTCGCCCGCCGGCCACGAACCCCTCCGCCGCGAGATCACCGCCTACCTCGCCCGCTCCCGCGCCGTGAATTGCAGCCCCGATCAGGTCGTCGTGGTCAATGGCTCCCAGCAGGGACTCGACCTCTGCACCCGCATCCTGATCGATCGCGGCGACGAGGTCGCTCTCGAAAATCCCGGCTACCAGGGCGCGCGGCAGATCTTCCAGGCCTTCGGAGCCCGGCTCACCGCCGCCGCGATGGATTCCGACGGCGTCATCCCCGCCAGCCTCAGTCCCAAGGCGCGCCTGGTCTACGTCACCCCCTCGCACCAGTTCCCCACCGGAGTCTCCATGTCGGTGGCGCGCCGCCTGGAACTGATCGAGTGGGCGCGCCGCCACGGCGCGGTCATCATTGAGGACGATTACGATTCCGAGTACCGCTACAGCGGAGCCCCGCTTCCCGCCATGCAAGGCCTCGCCAAAGGCGTGCCCGTGTTCTACATCGGGACCTTTTCGAAGGTGATGTTCCCCGGCATGCGGATCGGCTACGTAATCGTGCCGCCGGCCCTTGCCGGAGTCTTCCAGCGCGTTAAGTGGCTGGCCGACCGTCAGACCCCGCTCCTCGAGCAGGCCGCCCTCGCCGACTTTCTGCGCGAAGGCCACCTGGAGCGCCACACGCGAAAGATGCGCCGAGTTTATGGCAGGAGAAGGGAAGTGATGGTGGCCTCTGTTTCCAAATACTTCGGATCAAAAGCTCAAGTACTAGGTGATGAAGCGGGGATGCACGCCCTGGTCCGTTTTGAAGACGATGGGGTAGCCGCGCGAGCCGTCGCAAACCGGGTCCAGCTAGCCAGTTCGGAGGGCTACTACCAGGGCGAAGCTCCAAAGAACGAATTCGTCTTCGGCTTCTCCTGCGTCACCGAATCCCAGCTCCGGGAAGCCATCCGCCGCTTAGCCACTCATACTTGACTGCTCACGTACATCACTTGACCGCTCAGGTATAATACACTCATGCCAGAGAGAGCCACCCGAAAGAAAGATCCAGCCGCCGTCGCACTGGGCCGGAAGGGTGGAATAAAAGGCGGACCCGCAAGAGCCGCAAAACTCACGCCGGACCAACGCACGGAGAGCGCCCGCAAGGCGGTTCAAGTGCGATGGGCGAAGGCGAAGCTTGGCAACGAACCTGTGTCGTCCACTCCCGCGCTCGATACTTCCGACGACGCTGTTCTGGAATTGCTGAAGCGTATCAAGGCGGCGGGTAGTCAGGACGAACTCCGCCAACTCTCCGATCAGCTCGAACGAGTGATCTTCCACAAGCAATACGCCCGCGCCTGACGGCTGCCGCGCTCAATGTTTGGCTGA